>CAJUOR010000012.1 GCA_910588165.1 uncultured Thomasclavelia sp. | reverse complement strand
AGGAATTGCCCCATAAAAAACCTTCTCTTAATTTTTGACTCATTGTTATTCCTCTCCTTCTTTCCCCATTATAACAAACTCGCCAAAGTAATACTTCATATTTTCAAAGATTTGAAAAACTTTAATCCGCAATATGATGATGAAAAATCGGCGTCGAATCGTCTATCGTTTTAAACTGATAACCTAATGATAAATAATACGCCAATAATGTCGGTAATGCTTTAACTGTATCTTGGTTACTATTACCATCATGACACAAAAGCATCATATCATGCTTACCATCTCCTTGTTTTTTACCTGTTTCAATAATACTGGAAACACTGTGATATTTTTTAGCGTCCCCTATTTCCGCATTCCAATCAAAATACTGATAACCTCGCTGATCGACTTCCGAAACTAGCTTAGCCATAATGCCATGATGATACTTTTCGCTAATGGTATTGCTTGACCCTCCCGGAAAGCGAATATAAGTCGATTTCTTGCCTGTCCGTTGTTCAACCACTTCGCTAATTAAATCTAAATCGGTAAAATAAGCATCGACACTTTTATAGATTGTCGCATAGCTATGTGAAGCTGTGTGCAGTCCAATCACATGACCTTGCTGATAAGCATTGGTAATCTCATCAAAGTATTCGGGGTTATCAGCGGTCACAAAAAAGGTTGCTTTAATATCGTATCTATCTAAAATATCCAGCACCTGACTTGTGTAAACGCTCGGTCCATCATCAAAAGTTAAATAAATCGTAGGTTTATCATCAAGAGCATTTGCCGGAAAATTAAAGATAATACCACATATCATACCTAACATTAACGCAATCACCATGATTCTTTGATACATATTGTTCACCACCTTTAATATATTATGCCCAAATACAATTAAAAACATCAGTTGACTATTCTTGTTTCTAAAATTCTTTTCATCAAACTTAAAATAAGGTATAATAGCTAAAAGGAGGAGATACTCATGAATATTTCATTATTACTAAAACTCATCAGCGACAACGCCAAAATGCCTATCACTGATTTGGCACAAGCGTTAAATGAAAGTGAAGCTGATGTCAAACAAACCTTAACCACCCTAGAAAAAGATAAAGTAATTAACGGCTACCACACCTTAATCAATTGGGATAAGACCAATACTGACAGAGTCATGGCTTTAATTGAAGTCAAAGTAACTCCGGAGCGTGAATTTGGCTATGACAGAATCGCTAAAAGTATTTATCGCTATCCGGAAGTCGATACGATGTATCTACTAAGCGGAACAACAGAATTTGTCGTTATTATTCACGGCAAAACAATGCAAGAAGTAGCACAATTTGTCGGCAGCAAATTAGCTTGTATTCCGGCTGTAACAGGAACTTCTACAGCTTTCGTTTTAAAACAGTATAAAGTCAATGGTGCAATTTACGATGATGATAGTGAATCTCACGAAAGGTTATTAGTTACACCATGATAGATTTCGAAAAATATATCAACACCACTGTTAAAGATATTCCCCCTAGTGGTATCCGTCGTTTCTTCGATTTAGCCAACGAAATGGAAGGTGTCATCTCATTAGGTGTAGGTGAACCGGATTTTGATACACCTTGGCATATCCGTGAAGCCGGAATACGTTCGATTGAAGAAGGTCGAACAGCTTATACAGCCAATCAGGGATTATTCAGTTTGCGTAAAGAAGTCTGCCAATATCATGAACGTCGCTTTAATGTTCATTATAATCCAAAAGACAATATTGTCATTACGGTTGGCGGAAGTGAAGCCATTGATATTGCTATGCGTGCCTTAATCAATGAAGGCGATGAGGTTATTATGTTGTCACCCGGTTATGTCGCTTATGAACCTAGTATTCGCTTAGCCAAAGGCACACCTAAACTCATCGAGTTGAAACGTGAAAACGAGTTTAAATTAACACCTGAGGCTCTTGAAGCTACTATTACAGATAAAACGAAAGTCATGTTGATCAATTTCCCATCTAATCCAACCGGTGGTGTAATGACTTATGAAGACTATCAAAAAATTGTACCGATTATCAAAAAACATGAAATACTTGTCATCAGCGATGAAATCTATGCCGAGCTAAGCTATGATCAACCTTTTGCTTCTTTGGCTAATTTTCCGGAAGTTAAAGACCAAATCATTGTCATCAATGGCTTTTCAAAAGCTTTTGCCATGACCGGCTGGCGTTTAGGTTATGTCTTAGCCCACAAAACTCTAACCCAAGCCATGAATAAAATTCATCAATATGTTATTATGTCTGCTCCTACCGCTTCACAGTATGCCGCTGTTGAAGCGATGCGTCATGGACAGCAAGATGTCCAAGTCATGCGAGAATCTTATCTTGCCAGACGTAACTTTATTGTGAATGGTTTTAATCAATTAGGTTTAGATACCTTTACACCGCAAGGGGCTTTCTATGTTTTCCCTTGTATAAAATCAACCGGTTTGAGCTCCGATGAATTTTGTGAAGCACTACTGGCTTCGCAAAAAGTCGCTTGTGTTCCCGGCAGTGCTTTCGGTAAAGCCGGTGAAGGCTTTATTCGTGTTTCTTATGCCTACAGCATTGAACATATCAAAGAAGCCTTAATTCGTATTGAAGCCTTTTTAAACGAATTAAAGAATAAATAGTCATACGAAGATGAACATCGTTAAATGTTCATCTTTTATTATGTGTCATCCGTTATTATCTTAAGCAAGTTTTGTTTGAGTACAACATACAATAAAATGAGGTGATGTCCTTTTGAACCGCTTAAAAAGAAAACTAAGTAGCTTCATTTCGATTATTGAAGTCACTTATATTTTGACAATGCTTATCCTAATCATTAAAAATCTCGGATAATTTTATTTTTTGTTGAAAGCGCTTTGCATAACAGTGAAACTGTGATAAAATATAATTATATTAAGACACTGATTTTCTAATTAAAAGGAGCGTGATTCAAATGAGAACATATCAGTCAACAGAAATAGGAAACGTCGTTGTTTTAGGCCATGCGGGTTGTGGTAAAACGAGTGTTATCGAAGCAATGCTTTATCGTGCCGGCGGTTCTAATCGTATCGGGAAAATAGCAGACGGGACAACAACCAGTGATTATGACGCCGAAGAAATGAAACGCAAGGTTTCTATCAATGGTACAGTGATTCCGATGGAATGGGAAAATTGTAAAATCAATATTTTAGATACACCGGGTTACTTCGACTTCGTGGGTGAAGCCGCTCAGGCATTACGGGTTGCCGATTCGGCATTAATTATTGTACCCGCAACAGCCGGGATTGATGTCGGTACGGAGATTGCTTGGCAAAACGCCAAACACTTACCTAAGATTATTTTTATCAATGGACTAGATGAACGCAATGCCTCTTACGAACACAAACTTGAAGAATTAAAAGAAAAATTCGGTAAAGCCATTGCCCCTATCCAAGTACCGATTATGGAAAACGGTAAAATGGTTGGTTACGTCAATGTCGCCAAAATGGAAGGTCGTCGCTTTGAAGGTGAATTTACCCATGAAGCTCCGATTCCGGAAGACATGATGGATCAAATTCAACCGATACGTGATATGATTTTAGAAGCTGTTGCCACAACAAGTGATGAGTTATTAGAAAAATATATGGAAGGCGAAGAATTTACACGTGAAGAAATCTCATGGGCACTTCGCAAAGGTGTATTGAATAATGAAATTGTTCCGGTTTTATGCGGAACCCAAAATATCGGTATTCAAATTATCCTAAACTCTATTGTAGCCTTCTTTCCATCAGCTGCCGATACAGTTAATTCATTTATCTTAACGCATGAAAAAACACAGGAAGAGGAAATTGTGGGTTATAATGAAACATTAAAGCCATCTTGCTTCGTTTTTAAGACAATTGCCGATCCATTTGTAGGACAGATTTCAATGTTTAAAGTATGTACAGGCGTCCTAACAGCAGGCACACCGTTATATAACACTAAAAAAGGTGAGATGGAAAAACCTGCTAAACTTTATATGATTAAAGGTAAAGATTTAATTGAAGTTGAGAAGCTTCATGCCGGTGATATCGGTGCTTTCTCAAAATTACAATGTACCCAAACAAATGATACCTTATGTATGGCAGAAGATCCGATCCTCTATGAAGATATTCAATTTCCGACACCATACTATACCAAAGCGATTGTTGCCGCTAAAGGAAATGAGGACAAAATTTCAGGTGCTTTAAATAAGCTGTTAGAAGAAGACAAAACTTTACGCTTTGAAACAAATCCGGAAACTAAGCAACAATTATTATCCGGTATCGGTGATCAGCATTTAGATATTACTTTAGCTAAATTAAAATCCAAATTCAAAATTGACGTTAAATTAGAAGAAGCTCGCTTACCTTACCGTGAAACAATCAAAGGTAAAGCTCAAGTTCGTGGCAAACACAAAAAACAATCAGGTGGACACGGACAATATGGTGATGTGGAAATTGTTTTTGAACCTTCCAATGATTTAACCAAGCCATATGTATTTGTAGAAAAGATTTTTGGTGGTGCTGTACCTAAGGCTTATTTCCCGGCAGTTGAAAAAGGCTTAGCCGAATGTTGCGAAAAAGGTGTTTTAGCCGGTTATCCAATGGTTGGCTTAAAAGCAACTTTAGTTGACGGTTCTTATCATGATGTTGACTCATCAGAAATGGCATTCAAATTAGCTACTTCGCTTGCTTATAAAGAGGGTATCCCTAAAGCTAAACCGGCAATCTTAGAACCGATGATGAGTGTTAAGGTAACTGTCCCTAACAGTTATACCGGTGATATTATGGGAGATTTCCAAAAACGTCGTGCTCGTGTCATGGGCGTTGACCAACATGAAGGAAGCGATTTATCTGTCATCGAAGCCGAAGCTCCACAGGCAAACATGATGACTTATGCAATTGATTTACGCTCTATGACCCAAGGTAGAGGCTCATTTGAAATGACATTTATCCGCTATGAACAAACCCCTAGCGACGTAGAGAAAAATATTATCGCTAATTATTCAATTAAATAAAAAAACTACCTAATTCGTTATGAGTTAGGTAGTTTTCAGTCAACCAAAAAAGGATACTATGTATCCTTTTTTTCATTATTCACATACAATGTATTCACATTCAAGACTATCTAAAGGATAAGTTAAGTCGTGATCGACTTTAGAACGAATATGCACTAAATGCCCGTTTTCAACCATACCATTCCATGTTGCCACAACAGTTTTCTTTTCCGCAAGATTTTTTAAGAAAGATAATAGATCAATCTGTGAGTTTTTACTGTAAAGCACTCTCTTATTATCTAATAGCAATACATCAGGTTTATAGGTAGCTAAAAATCCGTCCATAAAGCTTGTAATATATTGGCTGTCAGAACCTTCCGGTACTTCTTCACCAAAAATTGCATTTAAATCCAAAATTGCATTGCCGGTATCTTGGGCATAATCATGAATCAATTTTGATTTACCTGTCCCCGGCTTTCCTACAATCAAAAGTAATTTGTATTTAGCATCTTTGACAGCCTCTAATTTTGTTTTAATCTCGTTCATTGTCATTTCCTCCTTTTAATATATTATTATTTCTGTACATATATTATAACATATTTTAGCCTTTAAGCAAACGCTTTCATAAAAATAATAAGAAAAAGAGATATAAAATCTCTTAAATCTCAATGTTCACCCATTTACCTTGACGATGACGCCATCTGGAACCGAAATAACGAACTAACTGATCTAAAAATACAGATAGCCATGCCCCGATTAAACCCCAATCAAGTGGGAAACATAATAGCCATGTTAAAGACGGACGCACTAACGTCACACTTAACAAAGATAATATTGCCGTAAACTTAACATCACCGGCACTTCTTAAACAGCCGTAAGTTACAACTTGTGTAATTTGGAAAAACATCGTTAGGGCAATAATTGGTACAATCTTTGATCCCATCGAAATAATTTCTACTTCATCACTAAATAAACCAATTAACTGTGAACGAAAAGTAATCATAACGATGCCTAAACATATTCCGCAAACATTACCTAGACGCTGTGTCGCTTTACTGTAGATAATCGCTAAATCCTTGCGCCTTGCACCTAAACTTTGCCCTACAAGTGAAGATGTCGCCACAGATAAGCCATCTCCAAAAGAGAATGAAATATTCATCAAATTCATGCACACATTATGTGTTGCAAAAGCGACCATACCCAAAGTTGCAACTGTTTTGGAATAAGCAAAGAAGCCGATGCGCAAGAAAATCTGTTCAGCAAAAGCCGAGCTGGCAATCTTGTATAAATCGCTGAGCGTCTTTTTATCAAAACACCATTTTTGTTTAAGTCTGATATGAAGAAATCCTTCTGAATCCGAAATAGAAATGACAGACATCACGAATGCGACAAAATTACCTAGGCTTGTCGCAATACCTGCCCCTAAAACACCTAATTTCGGAAAAAATCCAATCCCATTGATTAAAAGGAAGTTAAAAATCAGATTGACAATATTGGCGGTTAGATTTGTTTTCATCGCAATTTTTGTATTACCGGCACCTTTTTGGGCTGCGTTAATTGTCAAAGACATACTATAAAAGAAATTTCCAACCATAATACTTCTAAAATAAGTTGCCGCCATATCCGCATATTCATTGGTCGCTCCGGCTAATGTGACAACTTGTTTAGCAAAAATAAATCCCAATGTCGATAAAATAAAAGAAACCATACAACTAATCATCCATGCTTGACTTAAGCAACGATTAGCCGCCTCTCTGTCATCTTCTCCACGGCGATGACTGACAACAACCGTAACCCCAACATTTAATGATAAAATAACAGCTAAAATAATAAATTTCGGTTGATTGGTAATCCCTACTGATGCAATGGCATCTGCACCAATTGAACCGACCATAATCATGTCAACAGCTGCGATTAAAGCAATTAAAACAGATTCAATCGTCGAAGGCATTGCAATATCAAAAGTTCTTTTAAAAATTGAACGACTGCTTGGCAATGGCTCTTGTACTTGCTCAGGCTTTAAAAACTGAGAACAATCAAAAAAACGCATATTTTCCTCGCCCTCTCTTTCACAATACGTATATTTTAGTTAATTTCTTTAAAAAAGGCAATAAAATTTCAAAATTAGGAAATAAAAAAGAGAAGCTAAGCTTCTTTAGACTTCCCTTCATCTACCAAAAAGCCTTCCTCATTTAGTTCTAAATTTCGTTTACCAATACAGAAACTTGCAAAAGAAGAAATCGCTTGATAGATAACTGCACTTGCCGGAACAGCAATAAACATTCCTAAGACACCAAATATACTTCCAAATGCTAAAATCGAAATCAATACCCAAACACCCGGCAAACCAACTGAATTACCGACAACCCTAGGATAAATCACATTATTTTCAAATTGTTGCATCAACTGATAGAAAATATAGTAGAAAATGGCTTGCCATGGATTGATTCCTAAAATCAAAATGAAGCCAACCCCACTGCCTATCATCGCCCCAAATACCGGAATAACGCTCGTAATTCCAATCAAGGTAGAAATGACCAAAGCATATGGCATTTTCATTATGCTCATCGAAACATAATAGAGCGCAAATATGATACAAGCTTCTAGTAACTGTCCGCCAATAAAATTACTGAAGGTTAAATTGATGCGATGTGCCCAATCAAAACATGGCATAGATAAATCTTTTCCTAAGATCCCCAAAGTTAATTTACGAGCTTGATATAAGTGTTTTTCCTTATTCGCCAATAAATACAAACTTGCCATAAAGCCGGTTAACCATATACCCAATTCACCAACCAAAGAAATCGTACGATTCATCACATCGCTTGCAACACTTCCTAAAGAACTAGAAGCACTCACAACCCACTCTAAGAAATTATTCAGCATTTGATCCCAAGGTAGATTTTCAATATCTAACATCATCTTTTGAATCGCCTGACTGTCCATATTCAAACTATTCATAATTTTAATGAAAAAACCTATGATATTGCCTATGTACTCACCGACATGACTGAATAGCATCGTCAAACTTTCAATCAATTGAGGAATAATGACGACAACTAGTAATAATATAAACATCACTGCCAAAATTAAAGTTATTGTTAACGCCAAAGATCTCGACTTACGATTCAAGAGTGAATCTTCAGATGTATATTTTTTTATTTGTTTTTCAAAATACGACATTGGCATATTTAAAATATACGCAATTCCCAACCCCAAAAATAATGGTCTTAAAAGATTTAAGATAATTGAAACAACATTCCAAAAATTGCCTAGATTAACCAAAACAAAAAATAGTAATAACCCATATGTCACTAATAAGATGCCGTGTTTTGTTTCTGTAATCAATTTACGCATTCTCTCTAACATAGCCCTCACCTCGTTTCTAAATTATATCATCATCTAATTTCTATGTCTACACATACAAAGCTATTATGAAATTAGTTTGATTTATAAGAAAACAAATCCCTTTAACACTTAAAAACATATCCCGGGCACCCAAGATATGTTTTTTTCTTATCGCGTGATTTTAATCGTTTTATTATCAGAAGCCTCAAAATGACTCTTGTATAATTCTTCAAAAGCTTTAATCATATACGCAATATCTTTGACACCGGCTACTTCATAAGCGGAATGCATACCTAATTGGGCTAATCCAATGTCAACTGTATTGACTGATACATGACTTGTGGAAATATTACCTAAAGTTCCCCCACCTCTTAAATCCGAACGATTGGTGAATGTTTGATAAGGAACACCGGCTCTTTGACATAAATCCATGAAGATAGCCGCAGATAAACTGTCAGTTGTATAGCTTTGCGCCGCATTGAACTTAACCACAATTCCCTTATTCATGTATACACGATTGGTCGGATCTGCAAGCTCAGTATGATTTGGGTGAACTGCATGGGCATTATCAGCCGAAAGCATCATTGAACCTGCAATCGCTTGATAGTATCTTTCATCGTCAAAACCTAAAGCTTGATTGATACGCCATAAAACATCATACAAGAAAGTAGAGGCAGCCCCTTGACGAGTGCGGCTTCCGACTTCCTCATTATCAAAGCAAGCACACACATTGATTGATTGAGCATTAGAAGCATTTAGGAAGCCTTCTAAAGAACAGTATGCACATTGTAAATCATCTAATCTAGGTGAAGCGATAAATTCTTCATTCATGCCCCAAACTCTGCCTTTGTCACGCGCATATAAAAATAAATCATAAGAAAGAATATTATCTACATCTTCATTCAATTCCTTAGCTAATAAATCTTTTAAAGGATCTTTAGCTTCAATATCCATCGCCATTAAAGGAAGCATATCGACTTGCACATTGTATTTAAAACCATCGTTAATGGTTCTATTCATGTGTGGTGCTACGTTAGGAATCATCAATAAATCTCTATCAATGTTCACTAGACGTGCAAGATAGGCATTGTCGTGTTTGACCATGACACGTCCCGCAACAGAAAGCGGACGATCTAACCATGTTGCTAAAATCATGCCACCGTATGCCTCAACATTTAATTTGACATACGTATTGTCAGTTTTCATCATGCTATTAGGTTTAACCTTAAAGCTTGGGCTGTCCAAGTGGCTGGCTGACATATTAAATGAATAATTTTCTAAATCATTTCCAATATTAAAGGCGATGATAGAAGAATTATTTTTAGTCGTATAATACTTACCACCCTTCTCTATTTTCCACTTTTGTCCTTCCTCTAAGCACTTAAATCCTCTACTATCTAAAATGTCTTTGATTGTTTGAACAGCCTGAAAAGCTGTTGGACTTTGTTGAATAAAATCAAAAAGACCTTGTGTCGTTTTTTCCATTGTCATTTCCTCCGAAATCATCAAATTTGATATATCTATTATGGCACAATTTGATGGAAAAGTACAGTTATATTGCTTGGCAAGGATGGCTTGGATTGGTATAATGAGATAAGAAATGAGGGGATTGCTATGTATTATGTCATGTCAGATATTCATGGTGAGTATGAAAAATATTTAGCCATGTTAAAGAAGATTGTGTTTAGTGAAGAAGATACACTCTTTATTTTGGGTGATGTGCTTGATCGAGGTCCTAGCCCGATGGCTGTTTTACAAGACATGATGTCTTACCCTAATATCTATCCGCTTTTGGGCAATCATGAATTGATGGCAATGGATATTTTAAACCAATTAAATACTGAAATCAGACAAGATAATTATGCAAGTGTCCTCAATCAAGATACGATGCAAAAGCTCATTGATTGGCAATTAAATGGTGGGCAAACAACCCTTTTGTCTTTCCAATCACTTGATTTACAACAACGCGCTGATATTTTAGATTATCTAACGGAATTCAGTCTTTATGAAGTAATTGATGTTCAAGATAAAAGTTATATTTTGACCCATGCCGGTTTAGGTAATTTTCATATCCATAAGAAAATTAAAGATTACAGTATTGCCGAATTGGTTTGGAATCGTCCTAATGATAACCAAGTTACATTACCTGATAAAAACACTTTTATTATTTGCGGGCATACCCCAACACTCTCTTTCCATGGCAAACCTGAAATTTATCATGTCAATCAACATATCTACATTGACTGTGGGGCTTGTTTTTCTAATGGAAGATTAGCTTGTCTATGTTTAGATACGATGGAAGAATTTTATGTTTAAACATTTTCTATATTTAAAGCGTAAAAAAGACACTCTTACGAGTGCCTTTTATTATTTTAGAATTAAGCTAATTCAGCGAAGTATTTAATTGTTCTAACCATTTGGCTAGTGTATGAATTTTCGTTATCATACCAAGAAACAACTTGAACTTCAGTAGTTCCATTACCGCAATCTTTAACCATAGTTTGAGTTGCATCGAATAATGAACCATAAGTCATACCGATAACGTCAGAAGAAACGATTGGTTCTTCGTTGTATCCATATGAATCAGAAGCTGCTGCTTTCATAGCTGCGTTGATTTCTTCCACAGTAACATTTCCTTCAACAACTGCAGTTAAGATTGTAGTTGAACCTGTAGGAACCGGTACACGTTGAGCTGAACCGATCAATTTACCATTTAATTCTGGGATAACTAATCCGATAGCTTTAGCTGCACCTGTAGAGTTAGGAACGATATTAACAGCGGCTGCACGAGCACGTCTTAAATCACCTTTTCTATGAGGTCCGTCTAATACCATTTGGTCACCAGTGTAAGCATGAACTGTTAACATGATACCAGATTTGATTGGAGCTAAGTCATTTAATGCTTTAGCCATTGGAGCTAAGCAGTTTGTAGTACAAGAAGCTGCAGAAATGATTGTGTCTTCAGCTTTTAATTCGCTTTCATTTACAGAGTAAACAACTGTAGGTAAGTCATTTCCTGCTGGAGCAGAGATAACAACTTTCTTAGCACCTGCATCGATGTGAGCTTGTGATTTTGCTTTTGATGTGTAGAAACCAGTACATTCTAAAACAACGTCAACATCTAATTCACCCCAAGGTAATTCAGCTGCGTTTGCTTTAGCATAGATTTTGATTTCTTTTCCATCTACGATGATTGAATCTTCAGTAGATTCTACTGTGTGTCCAGCGTAACGTCCTTGAGCTGAATCATATTTTAATAAATGAGCTAACATAGCTGGGTTTGTTAAGTCGTTGATTGCAACTACTTCATACCCTTCAGCACCGAACATTTGTCTGAACGCAAGACGACCGATACGTCCAAAACCGTTAATAGCAACTTTTACTGCCATTGTAAATTCCTCCTTAGAATATTAAATTTTACACTTATTATTATAAAGCAATTCTTTATTTTTATCAATACTTGTGAATGTTTTTGCAAATGTTTTTTAGAAAACAAGCATAATGTCTAATCTTTATGACTATACTTAACTAAGAAAATGAAAGGAGTTTATTATGCCACTCATTCCAACTGTTATTGAAAAAAATTACGATGGTGAAAGAAGTTATGACATCTTCTCAAGGTTGCTTGATGATCGCATTATCATGCTGACCGGAGAAATAAATGACGCCTTAGCAAGCACCGTCATTGCCCAACTACTCTATTTAGAAAACAAAGATCCTCATGCGGATATTTCCTTATATATTAATTCACCTGGCGGTTCTATATCAGCCGGTATGGCTATTTTTGATACAATGAATTTTATTTCTTGCGATGTTTCAACCATTTGTGTTGGTATGGCAGCAAGTATGGGAGCTTTTCTTTTAAGCTCCGGTGCTAAAGGTAAACGCTGTGCCTTGCCTAATGCCGAAATTATGATTCATCAGCCTTTAGGTCAAACAGGTGGACAAGCCAGTGACATTGTGATTGCCGCTAAGCGTATCAACGCTCAAAAGCAAAAGCTTTCCGAATATTTAGCGCAACAAACCGGACAGACTTTAAAACGAATTTTAATTGATACAGATCGTGATAATTTCATGACAAGTATAGAGGCTAAAGATTACGGTCTAATTGATTGTATTTTAGAAAGTCATGGCAATTAGTTTGCATTTGCTTCCTATTAGCGCTATAATATTAGCATTAAAAGGAGGGATTAACCATGACTAAATCCGCATGGCATAAATACACTGAAGAACAACTTCAAGTGGTTTATGATTTCAATGAAGATTACAAAAAATTCATTTCAGATTGTAAAACTGAAAGAGAATGTACACTTACTTCTATCGAATTAGCTAAAAAAGCCGGTTATAGAGATTTAGAAGATGTGATTAAAAACGGTGAAACGTTAAAAGCCGGAGATAAAGTCTATGCCAACAACAAAGACAAAAATCTTGCTTTATTTCACATTGGTACAAGACCATTAGAAGACGGTATGGCTATTTTAGGCGCACACATTGATTCACCTAGAATTGACTTAAAACAAAATCCTTTATATGAGGATACCGAAATTGCTTTATTAGATACACACTATTATGGTGGTATCAAAAAATATCAATGGGTTGCTTTACCATTAGCCCTTCATGGTGTTGTCATCAAAAAAGACGGTACTAAGATCAATATCGTAATCGGTGAAGACAAAAACGATCCTGTATTCGGTATTTCTGACTTATTGATTCACTTAGCCGGTAAACAAATGCAAAAGAATGCTGCCTCTGTTATCGAAGGTGAAGATTTGAATTTAACAATCGGTTCTTTACCATTACAAGACGAAGAAAAAGAAGCGGTCAAAGCTAATGTCAAAAAAATGTTAAATGATAAATACGGCATTGAAGAAGATGACTTTATCTCTGCTGAATTGGAAATCGTTCCAGCCGGTGAAGCTCGTGATTTAGGTTTAGATCGTTCAATGGTTATGGGCTATGGACACGATGACCGTGTTTGTGGTTACACATCACTTCGTGCTATCTTAGACTTAAAAGAAACACCATCTAGAACAAGTTGCTGCTTATTAGTAGACAAAGAAGAAGTCGGTAGCATTGGGGCAACAGGTATGCAATCAAAATTCTTTGAAAACACTGTTGCTGAATTGATGGATCGCTGCGGTTGCTATTCAGAATTAAAATTACGTCGTACATTGACAAACTCTGTCATGTTATCAAGTGACGTAAGTGCCGGTTTCGATCCAAACTACCCATCTGTATTCGAAAGAAAGAATTCTGCTTACATGGGACATGGTTTAGCATTAAACAAGTATACAGGTTCTCGTGGTAAAGGTGGCTGCAATGATGCCAGCCCTGAATTTATCGCACATCTTCGTCAAATCATGGACGAAGATGGTGTATCTTGGCAAACTGCTGAGCTTGGCCGTGTTGACGAAGGTGGCGGAGGAACAATCGCTTATATTTTAGGTAACTACAATATGATGGTTATCGATGCGGGTGTACCGGTTCACAATATGCACGCCCCATGGGAAGTTGTTTCAAAAGCTGATGTTTATGAAGCCATGAGAGGTTATGTGACATTCTTACAAAAAGCTTAAACTATTTTAACCGTTTCTATCAAAAGGAACGGTTTTTATGTTAAAATAAAGAAGCAAGAGCTAAAAAGCACCAATGCAACTTGAAGTTGACAAAGTGCAAACACCAATTGGTAGTATTTTGTAAGGCAATCAGCTAAGATATAAGCGAGGTGAAGAAAATGAATTTTGGAATGAAACTACAAACATTAAGAAAAGAAAAAAGATTATCCCAAGAAGCATTGGCAGAAAAACTAGGTGTATCAAGACAAGCTGTCAGCAAATGGGAAACAAACGAAGGTTATCCTGAAATGGATAAATTGATTACTTTAGGTCAACTCTTTGATGTCACTTTAGATTATTTAATCAAAGATGACGATCCCCAACCTGCCCTTGACACTCAGGACAAATATTTTATGTCTAGTCAAAAAGTTAAAGAATATCTTAATGCTAAAAAGGTATTCGGTTTAAAAACAGCCTTTGCCGTTAGCGCTATTATTCTATCTATGAATATGCCTTTGATCGTCAAAGACCCCCTAGGCAATGTCGGATTTCTAATTGTAACCGGAATCTCTTTGATGTTACTTATCGTTACAGGCATTGGCAACGACACAAACACAAAATTAGAGAAAAATCATATTACCATGAGTTATCACGATTTGCAAAATCTTCAAACAGCTTATTTGACCTTTAAAGCTAAATTTGGAATTGCGGTTGCACTAGGTGTCTTTATCATCATTATGGGCTTAGCAGGTGTCTTAGTACTAGAAGACTGGCTCCAATACCCTGACTATATCGGCAGTGTTTATTTCATAACATCTGTTGCTATTGCCGTATGGATTTTTATTGTGGTAGGTATAATAGATGTCAGCTATCAGTTTTTACTGCAAAATGATGAATATATAGCACGCAAGAAAGATGATGAGCAATCTCTATTTAGCATTACGATGCCTTTAGCTGCTATGCTTTATCTGATGATTGGCTTTACTAAAAATTGGTGGCACCCCGGCTGGATTATATTTCCTGTTACTGCCATTTTAACTTCGGGAATTGAGTATCTTTTCAAAAAACGTAACTAATAAACAAAAACGAACTTGAACATGGTTTTAAAGCCTTGTAGCAAGTTCGCTTTTTATGTAAATCAATTAAAGAATAACTACCCATTCTAAAAATAAGTCATAAAAAAGATTCATGACAATCATGAATCTAATCTAGTGTTACAATTTTATAATATTCTTTACTTGTCACAAGATAGATTAAACAATAGCTGACAGCAAAGACACCCACAACACCGATACAAGCTTGCATAAACAGCATCGTATTAGTTAAATGTAGAAATGATAAAATGATTTTTATCAGACGAAAAGCAAACATCATATGACAACACGCCACCAATAAAGGTAGGAAGAAAACACTTAAAATTTGTGAGCGAATACTGCGTTTAATCTCTTGCTTACTCATACCTACTTTTTGCATGACTTCATATCTTGATGCATCATCATATCCTTCGGAAATCTGTTTATAATAGATAATCAAAATAGTGGCAATCATGAAGGTAAATCCCAAAAATAAACCAATAAAGAATAAACCGCCATAAAGATTGAAAATATCATTTGAATCAGCACGTCGACTTTCTATACGGCAAGTATAATATACTTGTTTATTATTATGAAAGCGATCTGCTAATTGTTCATAAAAAACTGCTTCGTCCTCTTCTGATAGGTTAAATTGGTAAACACTTCCCATTCTTGTGCGTAAAGCTTCTTGAAAATCCATGCCGATAACAGAAGAAATAGCCTCTTCATCTTTCAAGAACACATAAACTACGCCTGTTTTTTTGGCTTCAGCTTTAATTCCCGGAATATTTATATGATCTAAAGTTGATACAATGTCAAAACTTTGATTGTTAATTGTTAAACTGGAGAGTTTATCAAAAGCCCCCTCGCTTTGATAAACCATAATTTCATCAGAATCCCGAACACAAGCCAAATCGCCTAAATATTTTTGAGGAACAAAATAGACAACTTGCATAACATTATTACTCTCATCACTCAATAAAGTAATATCTGCCCCATCAATTTTAGCAGACATACTATACTGTTCATACATATTCACATCATTCAAGGTCACATTATATTCTTTAGCTAAGGTTCGAACCTCTTCATCTACTTTCTTTAAATCAACCGGCAGGTTTTCATATATAGTTTCTCCCTCTTCGTCAACGCCTGTTTCCTGTATCTCACTATTTAAAAAGATACTGACATCTTGCGGATAACTCTGATTGATTAAATCCTCAATACTTAAATACAGAGCTGTTGTAGTAGATAAGGTAACAATAACCATTGTTGATAAAATACAGATATTCGCTAAACCAACCGCATTTTGTTTCATACGATAAATCATTTGCGAAATCATGGTGAAGTGCTTAGGTTGATAATAGAAGCGGTTATTCTTTTTGAGTAGTTTCAATAAAGCAACCGATCCGGCTACAAACAGACAATAAGTTCCGATAATAACTAAAATGACTGCCAGAAAAAAGATAAAAATAGCTGCGGGATCATATTTTGCTTTTTGTGATAAATAGTAACCGGCAAATAAAGATACAAATCCTACCAATGTCAGCAAATGACGCGTTTTTGGTTCTTTCTCACCGCTTTTTGCACCTGACATCAAATGAATAGCATTAACATGGCGAATCTGATAAATACTGTATATAAAAGTTAAACCAAAAATAGTTATGAATAATTCAACCGTGAACAAAAAAGCTTCAAAAGAATAATGCAGTCCCGAAATGAGTGGTTGGTTTAAGAGCTTAAATAAGAATAGCTCTGCTAATTTATAAAACAATGCCCCAAAAAATAAGCCGCAAGCAATACTTGTCACAGCCACAATCACAACTTCAAACCCTATCATCATTGATAAGTGACGTTTCTCCATGCCAAGTACATTGTATAGCCCAAGCTCCTTTTGTCTTCTTTTAAACAAGAAGCTATTCGTATAAAACATAAAGATCAATGAAAACAAAGATAAAACAGAAACCCCGAAGCCTAATAAAGAAGTAATTGTCGTAATACCGATAGAGGAATAGACGGCAATATTATCTATTAAATTGCGAAAACAGAGGAAGATAGCAATAACCACAATATTGGAAATGACATAAGGTAAATAATTTTTCTTGTTTTTAACAATATTACTCAATGCGAGTTTGAAATAGAAACTAAATGCCATGGTGCCCGCCTCCTGAAAGAAGCAAAGTTAAAGTATCGGAAATTTTCTTATACATTTCTTCCTGTGTCATCTTACCTTTATAAATCTGATGAAAAACTTCACCATCTTTAATAAATAAGACACGGTTGGCATGACTTGCTGCTTTGACACTGTGAGTAACCATTAAAATAGTTTGACCTTCATCATTGATTTGATTAAACAAAGATAATAAATCATCGCTCGACTTAGAATCTAATGCTCCGGTCGGTTCATCTGCCAAAATGATTTCCGGATTAGTAATTAAAGCTCGAGCGACAGCTACACGCTGTTTTTGTCCCCCGGACACTTCGTAAGGATATTTATCTAATAAATCTTCAATGCCTAACTTCTTAGCTAATGGTTTTAAACGTTTCTCCATTAAAGAATATGGTCGGTTAGATAAAACTAAAGGTAAAAAGATATTGTCTTTTAAACTAAATGTATCTAATAAATTGAAGTCTTGGAAAACAAAGCCTAAATGTTCCCTTCTAAAAGCAGTGACTTCTTTTTCTTTTAAATTGGTTAAGTTGTTGTCGCACTAAATAACATCACCGCTTGTTGGCTTGTCAATCGCTGCCAAAATATTCAATAAAGTTGTTTTTCCTGATCCGGATTCTCCCATAATGGCAACATACTCACCTTCTTCAACAGAAAAATTAACATTACTCAATGCTTTGGTTTTCTGATTTCCAAAACGTGTTGTATAAATTTTTTTCATTTGTTTAACTTCTAAAATCGTCATCGTATAGACCTCCTTTTGACACCTTTATTGTACCCTAATTATAATCTCCGTCCTATCGCTTTACCTTACAAAAAGCTTTCTAACCTTACAATGCCGTAAGGTTAGTTATTAATATCTAAAATTATTCGACATTCAATTGTTCTATTTCAAGGTTTAGGGCAACACAAGTTCCTTGTTGATAAGTCGAAGTAATATCAATATCTATGTCTAGACGTTGACATACTTGTTTCACTAAATATAGTCCGATACCTGTTGATTTTTTATCTTCTCGACCATTATATCCGGTATAACCTTTTTCAAAAATACGAGGTAAATCCTCTGCCGATATACCAATACCACTATCTTGAATATATAATACCATTTCTTTAGCATAAATATGAATCCCGCCTTTATCGGTGTATTTAATAGCATTCGACAGCAATTGTTCCAAAACAAAAGCCAGCCATTTTTCATCGCTTAAAACCTTAAGTTCGGTCGCTTCAAAATTTAGACTTAAACGTTTTTGAATAAACAAACGCATATATTTATGAATAACTTCTCTAATCACTTCATCAACATCAATTTCTTCAAAGCGGTAATCTGAGCTTGTACTTTCCAATCTTAAATAAGACAGCACCATCTCAACATACTGTTCAATCTTAAACAACTCATTTTCTAAAATCAGATTAGGCTTAGGGCTGTTTTGTAAATTCAAGTGCATGGCCGCTATCGGTGTTTTAATTTGATGAACCCATAAAGAATAATAATCTAACATCTCTATTTCTTTTTGTTCAGCCCAACTTAAAGTTTCCATATAAATAGCATAAAGACGATTTAAGAGTTGTCCATAAGTCTTTTCATACAATTCGGGGTGTTCAGGTATCACATAACTCTCCACATCAAGATATGATGCATAGTGTTTTAAAGCCTTCATCTTTTTAGTATAACAATAAAAATCATAACTTAGATAACCCAAAGTCAAAGTGGAGCTTAAAGCCATAATATAAACAAGATCCCCCATCGCTAAATCGTAAAGATAGAAAACCAGCACAAACAAAATATTCAGCACCAAAATAAAACTGAGGGTTCTTCTTTTGCCAAGAATATACTCTTTCATCATACAGCTAAATATCCTATCCCTTTCTTCGTGATGATCACATCTTTTAGCCCCAAGGCTTCCAATTTTCTTCTAAGGCGATTGACGTTAACATTTAAGGTATTCTCATCAACATAGAAATCTGTTTCCCACAGTTTAATCATTAAAGTGTCCCTTGAAATTACTTGTCCCTTATTTTCTACCAAGGTTTCTAAAATTTTAAATTCGTTTTTTGTCAAACTCAATACTTGACCGTCTTTAGATAAAGAGGCTTCGGCTAAATTTAAAATAGCGCCTTGCCACTCCAATAAATGATTCTGCACCTGATAATCGTAGCTGCGTCTTAATAAAGCCGAGATTTTCGCATTCAAAAAAGTTAAGTTAAAAGGCTTGGCAATAAAATCATCAGCCCCTAAACTCATAGCCATAACCATATTCATATTATCGCTGGCTGAAGATATAAAAATCAGCGGAACATTAGATACCTCGCGAATTTTCTGACACCAATAAAATCCATTATGAAAAGGCAAGGTAATATCTAACAATACTAAAGAAGGCATTTCATTGACAAAAGTAGAAAGAACTTGATTATAATCTTCGACAAGTGCAATATCATAACCCCATGTCTTTAAAAACTGACTGATTTCATTTTCAATGACCTTATCGTCCTCAACAATCATAATCTTATACATCGTCCAAACACACCCTTTCGTTTTTTATTATAACATACCTTTTCTTTTAATAACACATCTGTTATCATGATTAGCGGTGATAAAAAATGAAGCAAATCCGAATTTTAACAATTGAACAGTTCAGTCAAATTTACCAACAGCATATCATCTACGATTTTCCGGAAAATGAACGTCGTCCCTTAGAGAATATCAGATGGTTAATGTAAGAAGGTCAATACTTAGCTTTAGGCTATTATGACAAGCAATGTTTACTAGGTTATGCCACACTTTACCAAAGCAACCACATTGATTTATTAGACTATTTTGCGATTGTGAAAGATTACCGCAATCAGCACTTAGGTACGACTTTCTTAAATGAGCTGTTAGCCCAATACAAAAACAAACCACTGCTTTTAGAAGTCGAAAATCCTCAAATAGAACCGACACCTCAAAAAACACGACGTATGGATTTCTATTTACGTCAACACCTTTTGCCTTTGAATATCAATATCTATTTATTCTTTGTCAACTATACACTACTTGCCAATCAACCATTAGCACTCCAAGAGGTTCAAACCTTTTACGCTAACCTCTACCAAGAACCGCTCTATTCACAATACATTCAATTTCAAAAAGATAAGATTTAACCAAAAAAGTTTGGATTTCTATTAGAATTCCAAACTTTTTAATTGATTTAACGCATTCTAGTGATACATATATCTTCTTTTTCAAAAGCCTCAAAAATCGTACGAATATGTTGCTCACCATTTGTTTCAACAGTAATTGTCACATCAACTTCATTGAAATCATTCAAATTTCGATATGTATTATGTTCCAAGGAAATAATATTCGCATTTGTGCGTCCGATAATGTCTGTAATCAGTTTTAATTGTCCCGGCTTATTGGCAACTGATAGTGAAAAAGTAAAGATTCTACCTCTTGAAATTAAACCTTTTTGAATCAAAGAAGAAATGCTCATCACATCAATATTACCACCGCTGACAATACAGACAATCTTCTTGTTTTTAACTTGTAATTTACGTGTTGCCGCTAACGATAAAATACCGGAATTTTCTGCAACCAATTTATGTTTCTCAACTAATAACAAGAAAGCTTCCATCAATTCGTAATCGGAAACCGTCATAATCTCATCGACATATTTCTTAATATAAGTAAATGTTTCCTGACCGATTTCTTTAACAGCTGTTCCATCGGCAATCGTATTAGCTGAATCCAAGCAGACAACTCGATTCGCTTTTAAAGCCGCACTCGCACTTGCCGCCCCTTCCGGTTCAACCCCGATTACCTTGATATTAGGATTTAACTGCTTGGCTGCACAGGCAATCCCCGAAATCAATCCACCACCGCCAATCGGTACTAAAATAATATCGGCATCAGGTAGCTCGGCTAAAACTTCTAAAGCAATTGTCCCTTGTCCTTCAATGACATCTTCATCATTAAAAGGGTGAATAAATGTATAACCGTGCTGTTGTTCAAGTTCGCAGGCTCTTTTAAAAGCATCATCGTAAACTTCGCCATGCAAGACAACTTCTGCCCCATAACCACGGGTTGACTCAACTTTAATTAACGGTGTATGGGCAGGCATACAGATGACCGATTTAACACCGATATGATTAGCTGCATAAGCCACTCCCTGAGCATGATTACCGGCAGATGAAGCAATTAAACCTTTCGCTTTTTTGTCATCAGAAAGTTTGGCAATTTTATTATAAGCACCTCTGATTTTAAAAGACCCCGTTCTTTGCAGATTTTCCGGCTTAATATAGATTTCATTCTCGCATTCCTTAGAAAACCAAGGACTGTAAATCAAAGAAGTTTCTAATAAGGCATCTTTAATTCGGGTTTGAGCATTAGTAAAATCCTCTATTTTCAACATTTCTTTATCCTCCTATAACGTCATTTCCGAAATAATTTCATCAGTATCTAAATCATATAAATATAAATGATGATTATTATAGATGCCATACCCTTTTACACCTTGTTTAGGTAAAGCACAAGAGTTAGGATTCATTACAACAATCCCATCTTTTTTCTCTAACATCGCCACATGAAAATGTCCGTGAACAAAAATATCACCGGAAGATAATGGTGGCAACTTATCTTTATCAAACAGATGTCCATGGGTTATATAGAAACAATGTCCATCTATCAATAACAAAGCATAATCAGCTAAACAAGGAAATGACAACATCATCTGATCGACCTCGGCATCACAGTTTCCTCTGACTGCCACTATCTTATCTTGATATGCATTCAAAATAGCTGCTACTTCTTTAGGGTTATAGTTATCCGGTAAAGGATTGCGTGGTCCATGATACAGTAAATCGCCTAACAGCACTAACTTATCGGCTTGACTTTTTTCAAATGCCGCAATTACTTTTTGAGCAGCACTTAAACTACCATGTATATCTGAGGCAAACAATAGTTTCATATTTATTTTCTCCTATCCATTGGTTAATTCATCAATTAAAATATAAAACGTTATGATATTCATGTCAATATGTTTTAGACCATATGTTTCCAAAAATAACTGAATATCCTCTTGTGTTAATGTTTCGTTTTTTAATTCAAAATTATAGCGTAAAGTCCTTAAACCAATCGCTAAATCTAAGTGTCTATCATTGATTCCCGCCCCTGACACATCTAAAACAGCAGTTAAATTCAAAGTATCATCTACCATAAAATTAGGGAAGCAAACATCACCATGGCAAAAAACCAAATCTTCTTCAAAATCTTGCAATGCCTCAATTTTTCGCATTAATGCCTTTGGTTGTTGGCCTTGTAGCTCCCTTTCAAAATACTCACTTTTAGCTTCATTTTTCATCACTGTTTCTTTAGCTTTGGCTATTTTATAAACCTTCCCATGTTTCAAAGGAAAATCGTGATAATCAAGGCTATGGATTCTTCTTAAAAGCTTAGCATACATAATTAAAATATCTTTTTTTGATAAGTCTAATGCCTTTTCAGAGAGCATTTGTCCACTTGCCAGACTGACAATCAAATAGTAAATGCCATCAACTTCAATATTGACATAAACATCAGGCACTGGCAGTTTTCCTTTTAGCCACGTATAAATGACACCTTCTTCATAAACCTCAATGCGTTTGGAATACTTTAAAACAGCCGGTTTACCATCATAGCCATGGGGTAATATGATAATTTCTTCGGGTGAATAGCCAATCGGTGACTTTTTGGCATCAGTCCAATCTAAATGTTTCGCAATGACTTCCGGTAACCTCATACTAAATCAATCTCCAATTCAACCGGGCAATGATCGGAACCTAAGATTTCCGTATGAATCTTAGCATCTACTAAGCGCTCCTTTAAGTTTTCCGAAACAACAAAGTAGTCAATTCTCCAACCGGCATTTTTTTCACGTGCTTTAAACATATACGACCACCAAGAGTAAACACCGGTCATATCCGGATAAAAATAGCGGAATGTATCAATATAGCCCTTATCTAATAGCTTTGTGAAACAGCCTCTTTCCTCATCTGTAAAACCGGCATTGCGACGATTAGTCTTAGGATTCTTTAAATCGATCTCTTGGTGAGCAACATTCAAATCACCGCAAAAAATCACCGGCTTAGTGGCTTTCAAGCCTTCGATATAGTTTAAAAACGCTTCTTCCCAAACCATGCGATAATCTAAGCGAAGCAATTCTCTTTTAGAGTTTGGGGTATAGCACGTTACAAAATAGAAATTTTCATATTCTAAAGTCAAAACCCGTCCTTCATGGTCATGCTGCTCTATGCCAATCCCTTTAGTTACCTTTAAGGGCTGATGCTTAGTATAAACAGCTACACCCGAATAACCTTTCTTTTCAGCACTGTTAAAATAGCTTTTGTACCCCTCAAAATTTAAATCAATCTGTCCCTCCTGTAGTTTAGTTTCTTGAATCGCAAAAAAATCTGCATCAACTTCTTTAAAAAAGGTTTCAAATCCTTTAGTTACACAAGCTCTTAAGCCATTCACATTCCATGAAATCATTTTCATATTTTAATCCTCCTTATCTTTTATTATGTTTTTTAAAAGTTTTTCCATATAATGAACATCGGACAAGAAAACAACAGAAACCAAATACAGAAGATATGATCATTACAGTATATCCCTCTTTTGTAATCCTACCCTCTTTATACAAATCATTCTTTTTTCTAATAGCTTCATTACCCGCTTCACTCCTTCCATAACATCTAATCCACAGCCTAACCCCTCTGACTGTTTTTACAGCAGATATGTTTCAATATAAGAAACACGGACTTTCATGAGTTATTGCTTATCTCAAAAAAATCCTGTAAATACGCTACTTTTCGCTATTTATTTGTCTTTCCTAGATATCAAACATACCGTCTCACATGATTTGTTTTACTAAACTTATCATAATTTATTTATAAACTACTTGATACTATTTTTTATTCAAATTCTTCATATAAATTTTACTGCTCATTGAAAATAAGGTATTTTAGGTGTTTTACTTGACTGCTTTTATATCTCTTGATTGTTTTTTTACCTTTTTTCTTAAAAATACCTCAAAAGTATTTCACAATACCAATTTCAATGAATTATCTAGTTACTTTTCGGAACTAATTTAAATTCCACAAACCCTTCTGCTACTTCAATAAAATCTAAAATTTGTTAATCTTTTGTTGCCTGTAGATATTTCTTAGCCAATGCCTTGTATTCTTCAATGAATTCATATGATGATTTTTCTTACGATATTTCATCTGAAATCTCTGAAAGATATCCACATTCATTTTCTGTCATTTCATTTCTCATGTAGTCTAAAAAATCATTAAAACCTTCATCTGAGTTAACGATTAAATCGGTCACTTCACCCAAAGCTCAGACATTCTGTAATCATCTTCAATATTTTTGAAATTTTCTCTATTGAAAATTTTATTCTTCCACTTTCCAAGAGTATTACTAATATCTTTTTAAGTATTTAAGTGGAACACCCTTTGTTAACCAAACGCCATTCACTGATAAATAAAATTTATAACCATCTAAAATCATCTGTTTCGTATCTACAATATAAATTACAGGCTTACCATGCCTTTTACCAACATTAATTGCCGTTTCAACATCTTTAGATAAATGAACATACAATCTAGATTTAGCTATAAGTCCTATTTCTTCTATCGATTGAGTATATTTTTCTCCTGTTCCATGATATAAGTGCTTTGGTGGAATAGCTTCTTCAAGCTCTACATCAACAGATACTGAATGACCTTGGTTGGCTCTTATAAGTGTTTTATCATCGTTAAATGAATAGCGACCTTTATTATCCCCTCGAACTATTTGTTCTAATAGATCCATAGAAAAATTATATTTTTCTTTAATCCCGGCGATTAATTCATTTACATTAGCCCAACCATGTTTATCTAATTGAATACCAATTTCTTCAGGTTTGTGTCTTAAAATTAAAGCCATATACTTACTAATATCATTATTTTGACTCATATATACCCCTCTATCAAAAAAATGAATCCTCCAAGATTCATTTTAAATTTCGCTAACAGCATAACGAACAATTGTTTTCAGTTTTTCCGGGGCAACCTTTTCCGGATTATTTAGATAAATCTCATGATGCATCCCATTAAGTTTCATATTTTGAACAATAATGTACTCCATTATTTCCTTGGTCGTCATTATTTCAGTGTTATATGGTCCAATATGTAGCATTTGAACACTTTTTCCTTCTGTAAACTTGCGTAAGTAAATTTCTTTTACATAAAGATTGCCTTTTTTCTTTGCCAAACTTTCTTTGACCTTTTCAAACACTTCTTCTGTCAAGAATTTAGGCTGTGAAAGCATCAATGTATAACGAATCATTTTCTTACGTGTTACGTCAAATTTAGCATTATCGTAAGTATCCCACATACCTTCTAATGGTGAAATCAAATAGTTGATGTCATCTTGTTCTTTATAATAGGCTCGAATTGCCTTAGCTAACAAATTCAAAGCTTTAGATTTTTGTTTAAATTCTGCAACCTCTGGATTACCTATCCCATCAATCATCAAAAATTGAAATTCGGGTACATCGACAGTATCAATCGCTTTGGCAGAGGCTTCAAAAAGCTCATGATATTCTTTTTTCACATCGACTTTCATGCAGTTTCCCCCTTTTTTGATGTCCATACCTTATTATAACCATTTTCCGTAAAAAATCTATATCATTTGTATATTTTTTAGACATTTTTGTTAGAAAAGTATAAATTTTCGGTAATTTTCAGTGTTTACATCAAAAAAATTTACTTTCCACATTTTTACAGTTTCTTATGCATGGGAATCATCGTAATGCCTAAAACCTGCCGTTTTTTTCCCGATTGAACAAAACCGTGATGAAGATAAAAATCTTTCGCATATTCACTGGCATCTAGCTTCATTGTAGTCAAATGCCATATTTGAGCTTGTTTGATAGCTTCACTCAATAATGCTTTGCCATAGCCTTTGCCTTGTCCTTCGGGCAAAATATAAAGACTAGACAATAAACCACTTTTCTCCAATTCATAAAAACCGACTAACTGTTTTGCCTGATACGCTACACCTATCATAACACCATATTGTTGCCGCTGTTTAAATTTACGTTTTGAAAAATAACGTAGAAACAAAAAACGCACAAGTCGATAATTTCTATTAGGATCAATATTGCCGTCATAACATTGCATACCTAATTGCTTCATTGCCTCATAATCATCATGTGTCGCTTTTTTAATCTCAATGTTTGGACTGTTGTTCATAATAAGCTCTCATATCCTCTTTTGCAATTTGATAACTCTCTTGACGTTGCCGAGCCTTTAAATAAGGTTCGCTTTTCCTTAAATAGCTGCATAACACTTCCCCATCTACCATACCATAGGTCGCATAGACACTCATCAAAAACTCATTTGTAGCACTATCAATTATTTGGCCTCGAATAAACTGAATCTTTTTCATACCGTAAGTATGGTAGCAACTTAAAATATCCGGTTCACAAGGCATAATCGGCAGTGCCTCAAATCCTTGCGTGATAAACAAAGCTTCTTGATAGAGCGCTTCATACCACGCATAAGCTAAATAAAGCAGACATTGCAGCTTTTCGTGGTTCATCTTCTCTTTTCGGATAAACCACGCCGCAATGTCTAAGTTGGTATATTTAGGCATTTTTTAATCAATCACGCGAATACTTTCAATAACTACCGGACTTAAAGGCGCATCTCTTAAATCTGTCGGAACATTCGCAATTAAATCCACAACTTCCATACCTTCAATCACTTGCCCAAACGCAGCATAAGCACCATCTAAATGAGGAGCAGCCTGATGCATGATAAAAAATTGTGAGCTGGCAGAATTAGGCATATTCGTGCGTGCCATCGAAAGTACACCTGGAGTATGTTTTAAGGAATTGGCAATCCCATTACTTGCAAATTCACCGACAATACTAGAAGCTTCATGATGTCTAAAAGCAGCGTCATAACCACCACCTTGAATCATAAAGCCGGCAATAACACGATGGAAAATCAATCCGTCAAAGAATTTTTGAGAGATTAAATTCACAAAATTTTCAACTGTTTTAGGAGCGATTTCCGGATATAGTTCTGCTTTCATAACACCCTTGTCTACTACTTTGATTTCAATTTTAATTGTTTCCATTTTTTTCATCCTTTCACTACCTCATCATTATAGCACAAAATGCCACTATTTGAACAATACAAAGTAGTGGAAAACCGATAAAAAAAGCCGGCTTGTTTGTTTTATGATGAAAAAGCTGCATACCTATGCAAGTCCCCAGACTTCCAAACACTAAACACACAGACCATAAATGCCTTTCTGAAATGCGATAGCGGTGTTTTTCTGCCCGTTTTTTATCAACCCACATTACCGCTACCCCATAAAAATTCACGAGCGCTAAATAGATAAGGAAAAACTCTCTAATACTCATTTGGCATGATTAAAGCACAGGCAAGGTACAACAATACACCTGAACCGCCAAAAACACCAAAAGCGATGAAACCAATGCGGATTAAAGTAGGATCAACATTGAAGTATTCTCCAATCCCACCACAAACACCGAAAATTGTTCTATTGCGATTGCTTTTACATAATCTCTTATTCATTTGCCTAAACCCTCCTAATGTATAATTTCAATCCGTCCGCCTGATGTGCGGGCATAAACATTCAAATAGCGCTTTTCTTTCTTTTTAGGTTTTAAATCCTTAATCGCTAAAACTCCTTTGTCCAATGGCTTACCATTAACAATCAATTTACCTAAACGACTTAACAAATCTAAATGCAAGCCTCGATTATCATCTAATAAGCTGTAAACAATTTTGCCATCTTCATTTTCCATACGACAATCATCAATCAATGATTCATTGACAATAATGCGACCATCAATATTTTCTAACTCAGTCAGCTCAGCACGTGACTTATCTAAAACGATGCGTCCTTCTTGACATTTGCCATGTACGTATTTAGCGATACATCTATCAATTTCAATTCTTCCTGCTACACTTTCAAGCTCCATCGTTTCCATTGTACAGTGAGCCATTTTAATCCGACCATCTCTAGTTGCTACATCGACACTGCGACATGACAATTCATTACATTCGACTTTTCCATCACGAGAACGCAAATGCAATTTGACCCTTGTTTGATAATTCTTGCCATCGACAATAATACGACTATCGCGCGTTTCAAACTGCAACTTTCCTTTATAGCTTTTAGGTAATTCTACCAATAGATAAGGCTTGCTTTCCTGATGCGCATAGTGTTGCCAAGGCATCACACGGTTAGCTTTCTGAATAATGCGCAAATGATTGGAAATAAACTCAACACTTAGCAACTCTGGATTGTATTCATCAATACCTTGATAAGTAATGCTCACTTCCTGCCTTTCCGAAAAAACAACATGAACACGAATATCAAGTAACGTAACATCAATCATACGAACTAACTCATCGCTCGAAAATAGGTCTTGAGCCTTCATTTGCATACCGGACAACACTTCGGCTGCCAAAGTTTCGGCATCACCCAACTCTATAAGAATCTGCTGTTCTGTTTTACCTAAATCCGCCCCATCATCAAAATATTGCTCATAATATTCAATGATTTTTTGGGCATTCGTATCTTTAGTCTTGTCTTTTAAAGCATTATACAGTGCCTCTAAATAGGATTCCTTATTCATC
The DNA here is from genome assembly GCA_910588165.1 of uncultured Thomasclavelia sp. Taxonomy (GTDB): domain Bacteria; phylum Bacillota_I; class Bacilli_A; order Erysipelotrichales; family Coprobacillaceae; genus CAJUOR01. Next base: position 6,815 of record CAJUOR010000012.1, on the reverse strand, counting down.
TTCATACACTCCCTCAATTAAGCTGTCAGCGGCTTCCTTAAAAGCTCGCCACTCAATACGCTGTGTCTGTAAATGTGATTTACCTTCATCTGTAATAAAATAATACTTGCGTGTTCTACCTTGTTCACTTTGATGAGTTGAAGTTTTCACATAACCATCTTTCTCTAACCTTCTTAAAAGAGGATACAAGGTATTCTCATTAACGTCCATCAAAGTCGATATTTCCATTTTCAGTCCATAACCGTAGATTTCTTTTTTCTCAAGGATAGATAGGACACAGAGGTCCAAAATCCCTTTTTTAAATTGTGCGTCCATATTAAAATCCTTTCAGACGAATCAATCCATTATCACATTTCGCTTCAACTGATAACTCGTAGTCAGAGTCATTGAGAGCGGGGATTTGAGTAGAAACACGGCTAGAGGACCAACGCTTATCATTTACTTTAATTAAACCATTGCTGGCTTTTAAACGCAAGTTTTTGGCATAATGATTAGGAATCATATCATAACCTATTTTCCCATTATTACATTTCAGATTAGCTTTGTAGGCAATCACTTGACGCAAATCAATTTTACCATTATCGCACTTAATATTCAACATACCTAAAATAGCATTTTTAATCAATACATTGCCATTATCGCATTTAATTTCAATCGGACTTGGATATTTGGTTTGCGTACCGCTGATTTCAATTTTAGAGTTATCGCATTTAAAATAAAGCTTTCCTTTATAAGCTAAGGGCAATGCCACCTTAACATAGCCTTGACGTATTCCAAAAAGACGGTAAATTTTAGCTTTTTTCTCACGAATAACTATTTTTTTATCATCATGACTGACCTCTAATAAAGGCTCTCTGTTTTCAGTTTGGGACACCGTAATTTTCATTTCGTTTTCATCAGTGAAATAAGCATAGATTGGTAAATCGGCGATTTTAAAAATCACTTCCTCATAATCCATAACATCTAAACTCATTTCTTCCTTAACATCACCGATAACTTCCATATCCTTAGTCATCTGACGACTGTCTTCAAAGAAATCTTCACTGCCAAATATATCAGACAAATATTCGGAAATATTACCCACCGTTTTATCTACAGCCTTCAAAGCATCATCAATCGTTTGACTTGTCGATTCTACTAAGCCATCAAACAATTCGCTAAATGACTGGTTTTCCTTGGGCGCTGTGTTCTTCATTTCCACATCACCTTCATTTTTCAACCCCTCGATAATGCTGGTAGACAGTTTTTGCGGATTACCTAATTCTTCTAAGACTTCTGCTTCTGTTTTACCGTAATCGGTCGCTTCAATCAGATAGTTTTCATAATAATCCATAATTTTTTTAACTTCGTTCTCACCTAATTGCTTTTCTAATTCTGCCTGCAATGCGCCTAAAAACATATACTTATTCATACTTAATGCCTCCTTGTGTGTATAACACACCATACTTTACACACTATATTATACACACTATTCAGCAAAATGCAACCCTCCATTTGCTTTTTTATTTATTTTCTTATATAATTGACCAAAGATAAGGAGGAAATACATGACTAGAAAATATTTATTATTTGATTTAGACGGGACTTTAACCGATCCGGCTTTAGGGATTACCAATTCTGTTATCCATGCTTTAAAAGCTTTTCAAATCGAAGTCAAAGAACGCAAAGATTTATTTGTCTTTATCGGTCCCCCTCTTTTTGATTCATTTGTCCAATATTATCACATGAGTGAAAAGCAAGCCGACAAGGCTGTTGAATTATACCGTGAATATTTCAGTGTGAAGGGTTTATTTGAAAATAGTGTCTATGAAGGTATGGCAACCACTTTAGAAACCCTCAAAAAACAAGGCTACCACTTGGCTGTGGCAACTTCAAAGCCCGAACCATATGCCATTCAAATTTTAGAACACTTTAAACTAGATTACTATTTTGATGTCATTTGCGGTAGTGACCTTTATGGGCGTAAAGAAGATAAGGCTGATGTCATTCAAAAAGTAATTAACTACTTTCAAGACAGTAAGATGTCAAACTACTTAATGATCGGCGACCGCTTGCATGACGCCTTAGGCGCAAAAAAGCATCATATGGATTGCCTAGGCGTAACTTACGGCTATGGGTCAAAAGAAGAATTAGATGATGCCGGTTGTATAGCCACCGTCGATAGTAACCAAGCCATTATTGATATCGTGAAACTTATTTAAAGTCTTCGTATCCCATGAGGACTTTTTCAATATATAAAAAAAGCGTGTCCATTTAGACACGCTTTAAATCAAATCAAAAGAAACATCTTTTTCCTCTTGGTAATCACTGAAATTAGGGTACTGAATTTCCACCGCTTCGTTTATCTTATCACAAGTTATACTCAAATAACCTTGACATTTCATTTTCTGCCCCTCAACTTCGCCATCAAAATTTATATCTATACGTATATCGGAAAAATTTTTATTTTGATCAATCACATAGCGACAAGTGATGCTCACATTCATCTTTTCTTCTTTCATGAGTGATTGAAGACGATTACTGTCTAATTCACAAGTAATCACATCGTTACCGTCCTCTTGGGCATAAACGAAATGATGCATCATGCTTAAATCCATCTCACTTGTAACTGTTGACAATGGCATATCTACCTCATTTATAGGTGATTTTACTTTCTGCCCTAGGGCATTCGTATACATCATACTATTTTGAATATAGAATTCAAGAGGCATAGACATTCCCATAAGAGATAATTGTAACTGACAAGCCAATTGACGTTCAGCCTTTTCTAAGTCTTTGTAATTCACTTCACCGGAAAAAACTATCGGCATTGACTCTACGCCTAAGCCATCTCCACTCACTTGAAAATCAGCCTCAAGCTTCATACTACCGCTAGTTGCCTCAACAAGCTGAGCTTGCGCTTCTTGAAGTAACGCTTTCATCTCTTCCTCATTCAAACCTTTTTCAGAACAGCTGGTTAACACAGCCATAGACAAACATAAAGCCAAGCACATCTTTAATATTTTCATATTTAATTCAACCTTTCGATTTCGATATACAATGTTTCATTTAAACTTGTTAAGGTAAGATAAGCTGATTCCAATATGTCATCATCAGTCACTGTAATTTCCAACCTGACACCCTCTAGCTGTGCTGTTAGATATGGTTTAAATATCTCCTGATAATGTTGATGGGCTTTTTCAACAATATCGCAGGTGACACGTTTTTTCCCTTCGACATCTTTCATTTTGAAATTTGTAAAGCTATTGGATAAAAAATTCATTCGACAAAGTCGCTTGAAATTTTCATTATCATTTAAAGGCGTCGGATTTGAGAACTGAACATCCCAGCCCCCATCAAATATATATTGAGTTTGTACATTTATTATGGTTTGATTATCTTTCCCCTTCAATGTAACCTGTGTCTTTAAATCCATCTTTTCTTCGATATTAGTAAGCGCGCTGTCAAATACCTCCTCGGGACTTGCCTCTAAAGCACAAGCACCAAGCTCAAAACACAACAATAATAATAAACACCATTTTTTCCACATACTTATCTCACCTTCCTTTTTATTATAAACTATTTTACACTAAAAACCAATTTTATCACATATAAATTTTAAAATTTCTCCAAACATTTCATCGTATGAGTTATCAGCTAAAAAATATGGAAGATTATTTAATTTGCAAGAGGTTAAAACTAGCTGATGTTCTGCCACCAGCATCTCAACCGTTCTTTCTTCCTCGTAACCCCTAGCCTCAACAACACAGCGGTAGCCTAGCACATCTTCAAAATGCGTACGAAGATAGTTTTCTGAAAATACCATATAGATGGCTAGAATATCATGAGGATAAGCTTCTATTAGCTTCTTAACTCCATGACAAGGAAGATAACAACCCTCTAAAATCAAATGCTGCTTATTTTCAATATTTGTTTCAATAATTCCCTTCACAATCGGCCATAGATACCCGGCAATTTGTTCATCTTCATCAACAGCACTAATCGGACAGCCATCTAAACCACGAATCAACCCCATCTTTAAATGATCTAAAGAAAAACAAGGATAACGATATTTTTTAATTAACTCATAGGCTAATTTTGTTTTCCCACTACAACTTGTTCCGCCAATCAAAATAATCACTTTTTCACCTACTTATGATATGGTTCATGATGCATAATTTTAAAAGCTCGATAAATTTGTTCTAATAAAATCACTCGCATTAACTGATGAGGAAAAGTCATTTTAGAAAAACACCATACCTCATTAGCTCTTTGCTTAACTTCCTCACTGACACCTAGCGAACCGCCTATCACAAAGGTAAAATCGCTTTTACCAAATAGCATAGCCTGACTTAACTGATGGCTCATTTCTTCACTAGAATACATTTGCCCTCTTAAATCTAATAAAATTACGTATTCCTGCTCTTTGATTTTAGCTAATAGCCGACTTCCCTCTTTCTCTTTAATTTGTCTATTGATCGCCTCGCTTGCCTTATCCGGTGTCTTTTCATCTGTCACCTCGACAATTTCTAAATTGACATAAGCTCCTAGTCTTTTACTGTATTCTTTAATGGCATCACTATAAAAGCGCTCTTTTATCTTTCCTACACAGGCAATCTTTATTTTCATTTGTCCTTACCACCTATAACAATATCGACTTGACTTGCAACTTTAATTTGAAGTTTCTCACAACAAACGCCTTGTTGACTGAAAACTTCTTGATAAGTGCCTAAGGCTAACTCTTTGGTATTAGCCTCTCTGCTTAAATGTGCCAAGACAATTTCTTTCGTTTTCTCACCGATTAAACGGCTCATCAGTAAGGCTGAGTCTAAATTCGATAAATGCCCACGATCTGATAAAATTCTGTTTTTTAAGGACATCGGACGATTAGTATTCATCAGCATCTCTACATCATGATTGCTTTCAATAATATAGTAATCAGCATCTAACATATAATTTGCATTTTTACTGGAAACATAACCTGTATCTGTCATGTAGATTAAGCGCTCTTCTCCACAAATAAATTCAAAACCTAAACCGGCAGTAGCATCATGGCTTGTCTTAAGTGGGATAATTGTCAATTTCCCGAATTGCACAATATCATAAGGCTTTAAATAATGGTTTTCCTCTAACCCATCAAAACAGCCGGGTGCAGTAAAAATCAGCTCTTTATCAAAGATATGAATATTTTTTTTATGATCATAATGATCGTGAGTTAAAAAAACATATTGAATATCTTTCAGACTGTACCCCACTTGTTCCAAGCGATAAACTAACTGTTTTTTAGATATACCACAATCTATCAAAACCCCAATCCCATCAAAATCAATAAATGTGCTATTGCCTTGCGACCCGCTTGCCAATACAAAAAAACGCATGACATCTCCCCCTCTTATGTCCTATTATAAAGAATTTAAACGAAAAAGACTATCCTAAATACATAAAAATATCATATAATAAATTTATCAGGAGGGGGATACAAATGAAAACAGCATTAGTATTAGGTGGCGGAGGTAGTCGGGGAGCTTACGAAATCGGCGTATGGAAAGCCTTAAATGAATTAAATATTCATGCCGATATTGTAACCGGAACTTCAATAGGAGCTTTAAACGGTTGTCTATATGCCCAAGGGGATTATCAAGTGGCTTATGACTTATGGTATAATATCCAAGCTACAGATGTCACAAGCAGTGGACTTGAATTAGCTTTTTCAATGGATTATTTCAGAACCCAAAAATCCAAGCTCGCTCAAGTTTTTAAAGAGTATCTATCTGAAAAAGGAGCTGATATTACCCCTTTAAAAAATATGGTCCATCGCTTATTAGACTATGATAAACTGATGGCTAGTCCTATCCAATATGGCATTGTGATGACCTGCTTTCCTTCTTTGGAACGTTTAGAAATCACCAAAGACGGTATGCCAAGAGATTTAATCGAAAAACAGATTATTGCCTCCGCTTCATGTTTTCCGGCTTTTCCAATGACGGAAATCAACGGTCAATTTTATATAGACGGCGGCTATTGCGATAATGTCCCTGTCGATTTAGCCATTCGTTTAGGTGCTAAGCGCTTAATTGTCGTAGATTTATCAGATGACAAGCCAACTCACCCACAAATTTCCCAATTTCCCAATATTACCTTAATCAAGCCTTCCAGAAGTTTAGGTACAATTCTATCCTTCAAAAAAGAACAGATTCACGCTAATATTCAACTAGGTTATATTGATGCTTTAAAGGCACTTGGCTCACTTCAAGGCTTTACCTATGCCTTTAAACCCGAAGCAACTGATCAACCGTTTTTTATGAAACAACTTCTCATCAATAATGCCGCCCTCTCTTTATCCAAAGGGTTTGATCAAAATAAATATGTTGAACTCATCACTGAAAATACTGACGGTAAAAAACTCAATGAAATTGATTTCGATTATCGGATTTGCGAAATCTTAGCTGATTTACTAGGTTTAAAACATGAAGAAGTCTATACTTTGACTTCAATGCAAACCGTTTTCCAAAATTATTACAGCGATAAACATAAATTTCGCTATTTGGAAATTTTCAAACAAATCACCAATCTCAAAAAAGAAAACTATAACAACGAAAATAGAAGCTATTTGACCGGTTGTATCTACCATCAAATCAGAGATAGCGATGCTCCTTTTGATGAATTACCGATGTTTAGCTATATTTTTCCAAAAGAATCACTATGCGCATTGTATCTTTACCTGCTCTTTAATTAAGAGCAGGTTTTTAAGTTATTAAAAAAGCAGACACATCAACATCCGCAATCATGATATTGAATAGGCTACTTTTCCCTTTGTAGTTATCTTATAAAAACTT
>CAJUOR010000011.1 GCA_910588165.1 uncultured Thomasclavelia sp. | reverse complement strand
CCCTATTGAAAAATATCCATGATTCCAAATTATTCGCATAAATCAAGCCCTTTTTTCACTTCAAAAAAGCAGTCAACCCTAAGATTAACTGCTTTGTGTATATGAATATTAAATTTTCTTAAAATCTATCAGTGTCCTAAATCTTAAATACTAATATAGCTTTATCTTCTTTAACCATAGACATAGTTACTAATTGATATCCTTTGCCAAGCATTTCCTCTGATTTTTTCTCTATAGCTTTTGCTAAATCTTCTACACCAATAGAACATTCTACAACAAATGATTTATAGACTAAATTGAGCATTTTAGTCACCTCCTTATTTGATTTTAAATCAAATAAAATTTACTATTATTTCTTTTCTGCTCTTTTTCTTTCTTTATCCCACCAAGTACCTTTTAATGAGCAAGTTCCTCCCATTGCTAAAAAAATAAACATTATAATCCAAAATTCCATTTTTCCTTCTCCTTTTAATTGATAAAATGTTGGTAAATAAAAATCACAACTAAACATACAACAAGCGCAATTACACCTGCGCCAAATGCAAAGATGATTTTTTGATAATTTCTTTTCCCTAATTCTTGTTGTGTTTCATCATAAGTTAATTGCTTTCCATCAATAAATGCCAGAATTTCTTTATAAGTTTGAATGTCATAAGTCTTTTTGAATTTTTCAATCTTACTTGCCGTATATAGCGTTATGGCAAATAAGCATAACCAAATAACAACTCCGACATACCCATCAATACTAAATAAAGGATAAGCACTTATAATCAAAATTAACAATTCAACTAAATAAACAAAACCCATCAAGTTAAACTTTTTGATTGTTGCCTTTTCTACAATTTCTCTCATCTCCTTTATATCTTCTTTTATAAAATCATCTAAAGATACATTAAAGATATTAGATAAAGTAATTAAACTCTTAATATCCGGACAACTCTTATTCGTTTCCCAATTTGAAACGGTCTGTCTTGAAACAAATATTTTAAGAGCCAATTCCTCTTGTGAAATTTTATGTTGTTCTCTGAATTTCTTGATTTGTAATCCAATATCCATCTTGAATCTTCTCCTTCATTATATACGAATATATTTTTTTGTCTGTCAAAAGCCTTTGACATAGGGCTTTTATTCTTGTCAAAATAATTTTACATGATTTAAAAATAGTTCTTTCCGCCTAATTATATCGTTTCTGTGGACAAGTTACAATAAAAAACTAGGCTTCAACTTTATATCTATGAATCGTAGCGAATGGTATAAATCAGCTTGTCAAATGAAGCTATTTTCAGTAAAATAAAAGGCAAGAAGGTGAAAACATGAAATTACTTTTTTTTGATATTGATGGAGCATTGATGAGTGAAAAAACCGGACTAATCCCAAAAAGTGCTAAAAAAGCTATAAAAAAAGCTCAAGAAGCCGGACATTTAGTCTTTATCAATACCGGTAGACCTCGTTCAACTATCGAAGACAAGATTTTAAATCTCGGTTTAGATGGTTATGTCTGCGGTTGCGGATCCTATATTGAGCTTCATGGCAAGATTCTACATAGCAGTGCCCTACCTCATGAATTATGTTTGGAAATTGTGGAACAATTAAAAAAGTATCGCATCTCAGCTCTTTTAGAAGGCGAAAAGGCTGTCTATTATGAGAAGGATAATCGCCACCCTCAAGTTGCGTTGATTAAAGAGAATTACACCAAAGTCGGATTTGATACTACTAAGACTTGGGACGATAAAGACATTTGCTTTGATAAAGCAACCTGTTGGCTAAATGAAGATAGTCTTTTTGAACCGTTTATGAAGTGGATGAAAAAATATTTTGAACCTATTAAACGGGCAGAAAATTTCTACGAATTTATTCAACCCCAATATTCTAAAGCAACCGGTATTCAATATTTATTAAATCATTTTAATCTTCCGCTAGATGCTGCGTATGCTTTTGGGGATAGCACTAATGATTTAAGTATGTTGCGTTATGTCAACCATAGTATCGGTATGCAAGAAAGTCATTTGGACGTCTTGAAGACAGTTAGCTTTATCACCAAAGATGTAGATGATGATGGAATTGCCTACGCATTAGAAAAGTTAAATTTAATCAAAGGCGGTGAATAATATGGCAACTGATCAATTAAATCAAATTTTATCCTTCCATTGCCCTAGATATGAAGAGCTGCCTGATTTAGATATTTATATGGATCAAGTATTACAACTAATCAATCGCTACCTTGCGATTATTCAAGATTATACAAATGAGCCGATTATGACCAAAACGATGATTAACAACTACGTTAAGCATGGGATTGTTCATGCACCACGGAAAAGAAAATACACTAAAGAGCATTTGGCTTATTTGATTGTGATTGGATTTATGAAACAAGTATATTCAATGAATGAAATCAATAACCTCATTCAATTCCAAATCAAAGCATACCCGATTGAACGGGCTTATAACTATTTTTGCGATGAGCTTGAGGAATGTCTAAAAGCAACGTTTACTCATCGTCCTGTCAACCATGTCAAAGCCAACAATCAAGATGAATTTGAAGTTTATATGTTGCAAAATACGATTTTATCTATCGTTCAAAAAATATATGTCCAACTTTCTATGGATAAAGTCCAAGAAAGATTAGCGACCAAAAGATAAATGATGAAGGAAGGAATAAAAATGAAACATATTGTACTAGGTGTAACAGGCAGTATTGCCGCTTATAAAGCGTGCGACCTTGTCAGTCAATTATCCAAAATAAAAGATATTGAAATTGATGTCATCATGACAAAAGCGGCTTGCGAATTTATCACCCCATTAACGTTTGAATCACTGCTTCACAAAAAGGTATATTTAGACCCATTTATATCGCTTGACGGGCAAATCAATCATATTACTTTAGCTCAAAAGGCTGATTTGATGGTCATGGTACCGGCTAGTGCCAACAGCATCGCCAAAATTGTCAATGGTTTAGCCAATGATTTACTTTCAGATACTTGGTTAGCGGCTACTTGTCCGAAAATGATTTTTCCGGCTATGAACACAAATATGTATGAAAACCCTATAACCAAACATAACATTGAACTAGCGAAAAGTTATGGTATATCCGTAATTGAGCCAAGCGTTGGACATTTAGCTTGCGGTCAAAACGGTAAAGGTAAACTTGTCGCCGTCGATGAAATTGTCGAAGTTATTTTAGCTGCTTTAGAAGAAAAACAACTTAGCAAAAAAAAGATTTTAATTAGTGCCGGACCTACCCAAGAAGCGCTTGACCCTGTTCGCTTTATCACAAATCATTCAACCGGGAAAATGGGCTATGCCCTAGCTAAGCAGGCAAGTCGTATGGGGGCCGAAGTAACTTTAGTCAGTGGTCCTTCACAATTAAAGGCGCCTCTAAACACAACTTTAATCAATGTAACCTCAAGTCAGGATATGGCAAATGTCATTTTAGCCCAAGCCCCTAACTTCGATTATATTATTATGAGCGCTGCCGTAGCCGATTATCGTCCGCAAAATGTTGCTTCACAAAAAATCAAGAAACACGATCAAACACTGACAGTCAATCTTGAAAAAACAACAGATATATTAGCGACTTTAGGTCAGCAAAAAAAAGCAAATCAAATATTGTGTGGATTTGCTATGGAAACAGAAAATTTAATTGAAAATGCCTCTTTAAAACTTGAAAAGAAAAACTGCGATATGATTGTCGCTAATTCCATTGCCCAAAAAGATGCCGGCTTTGGTGTAGATACCAATATTACAACTTTTATTACGAAAACAGGTACTAAGGCTATTCCGTTAATGTTGAAGGAGAGCCTAGCTAAAGAAATTTTATTAACTTTAAAACAGATGGAGGAATCAAAATGATTGTTGCAATCGACATTGGAAATACCAATATTACAACTGCTTTTATAGAAAATGATACGATTATCAAAAATTACCGCTTGACCACTAAGCTTCAAAGAACAAGTGATGAGTATGGTTTATACTTCCTGACATTCTTAAATGAAGCTCATTTAAAAGTCGAGGATATTGAAGATGTCATCGTTTCGACAGTTGTACCGAAAATCATGTATTCATTTAACCATGCAATTAAAAAATATCTACACCATGAGCCTATCAATATTGAAGCCAAAAGTAATAGTGGCATTCAAATTATTACTGATCAGCCCTCTAGTGTAGGCGCCGATCGTATCGTTGATGCTGCCGGTGCTTTCTATAATTACGGTGGGCCTTGCCTTGTGATTGATTTTGGGACAGCGACAACTTTCGATTATGTCAATGAAAAAGGTGAATTTCTTTATGCGGTCACATCGCCCGGCATTGAAATTACTGCCCAAGCCCTTTCCAACATGGCTGCTCAATTACCTGAAATCGCCATTCAAAAACCTGCATCGATCCTCGCTAAAAACACGATTACCAGTATGCAGGCAGGGGTTGTTTACGGTTATATCGGTTTAACTAGAGAAATCATTACCCAAGTTCAAAAAGAAATCGGAACACCAATGAAAGTCATTGCTACAGGTGGGCTAGGTCGAATGATTTCCGAAGAATTAGATTGCATTGATATCTACGATAAAGATTTAACATTCAAAGGTTTGCTTTGGATTTATCATCGTATCAAAGAAAATAACTAGAATTTCTATCGTGAATTACCCATTCACGATTTTTTATTTATCATCATCTTTACTTTTAATGAACTAAATAGGACTAAAGCTTTTTTTCGCCCATTAAAAAGGACAAGTCTTTTAATCCGACTTGTCCTTTGACCTTATTTTTTATAAATTGCCTTTAAATCCTCAATAAACTCAGCCATTTCCTCTTTAGTGGACACAAAGCTTGTCACTAGACGAACCTCTTTAGTATCACCATAATCATGGTTAATCATAAAGGCATACTTCTCTGATAATTTTTCCACAACTTGATTTTCTAACACAAGAAAAGCTTGATTAGATTGCAGTGGTACACTCAATTTAACTTCCGGTAACTGTTTTAACGCTTGATATAAATCCTTAGTAATTAAATCATTGGCGTGTGCTGCTAATGTTAAATATAAATCATCTTTTAAGAAAGCCTCAAATTGCAAAGGAATGTAACGGCGTTTGGAAATCACTTGTAAATCTTGCTTTTGTAAACAAAGTGCTTTATGGTAGCTTGTCTTATCAAAATAAAGATTGGCTTCACCAAACATCATCCCATTTTTTGTACCACCAAAAGTAACGACATCAACACCGGTATCCACACACATTTCTTTAAGAGTACACCCCAAATATGCTAGTGCATTTGAAATACGAGCACCGTCCATGTGAACCTTCATCTGATGCTGATGTGCAAAATCACAAATAGCTTTGATTTCCTCAATGCTATACACCGTTCCGATTTCTGTTGTTTGAGCAATAGAGATAACAGCCGGCTGATTATGATGGAAATTATCCTTATATTCTTCCATAATATGCGCTACTGCCTTTAAATCTAGCTTGCCATCTTGATGAGGTGTAGGATAAATTTTAGCGCCTAAAATTTTCTCAAAAGCCCCGGTTTCTGTTGTATGAACATGACAACAATCTGTGCATACCAAAGCTTCGTGACTTGCCATCATGGAATCTAAAGCTAAGACGTTAGCGCCTGTCCCAGCCAAAACATACATCACATCAACATCACAGCCACACATTTCCTTAAACATTTTGTTACATCTTTTAGCGTCTTCATCATTCCCGTAAGAGAGTGCGTGCCCTACATTGCCATCTACTAGCGCCTGCATAATTGCAGAATGCACAGGTGCTGTATTGTCACTCATAAAATAAATTTTCCCCATTTTCAATTCTCCCTTTCATCACCAAAAGTATTTACCCATTACATCATTTTTCAAATCTACCAGAAAATTCGACAAATTTCATCATTGACAAACCTCATTGTCAAGTATCTATTTTTCCTGGTTAGTCATCGGCATAAAAACCCTCGTTTCTTTGTATTCAGGTTCCTTCATACAGGCTTTCTTAGCTTGTATCGCAAAATATTGCTGTGAATCAAAGCGCTCTTTCCCCCTCAAATCGACTTTGCTATAAGATCCATCAGCATTCATGATAGAAGCCCGAATAGTATCTTGCAATTGACATTGTAGTATCTCTTTAACTCTGCCTTGAATTTCTTTAGCATCAACCGGAAACAAAATTTCCACACGTCTATCTAAATTGCGAGGCATCCAGTCAGCACTTGATAAATAGAATTCTTCCTCACCGTCATTATAGAAATAATAAATACGGCTATGCTCCAAGAATTGACCGACAATCGAACGTACACTGATATTTTCAGATAAGCCCATAATTCCCGGTCTTAAACCGCAAATACCTCGTACAATCAACTCAACTTTAACGCCTGCCATACTAGCTTCATATAACTTAGCAATCAATGTTTTATCAATCAAAGAATTCATTTTCGCAATAATCTTAGCTTGTCGACCTTCTTTGGCATGAGCGATTTCTCTTTCAATTAAAGTATAAAATTTATCTCTTAGCCATAACGGAGCAATCGCTAAGCGTTGCCAATGTTTTGGTTCGCTGTAGCCTGAAATCATATTGAATAAAGCACTGGCATCTTCGCCAATAGCATCACGACAAGTAAAAATACCCAAGTCTGTATAAACCTTAGCTGTCGAATCATTGTAGTTTCCGGTACCTAAATGAACATAACGCATAATACCTTCTTCCTCACGTCGAACAACCAAGGTAATTTTACTATGTGTCTTCAATCCTAGCAAGCCATAAATGACATGACAGCCGGCTTTTTCCAATTTTTTTGCCCAGATAATATTATTTTCTTCATCAAAGCGCGCTTTAACTTCAACTAAAACCGTTACTTGCTTACCGTTTTCGGCTGCCTTAGCTAAAGCTGCGATAATCGGTGAATTGCCACTGACACGATACAAAGTCTGCTTAATCGCTAAAACCTGTGGATCAATAGCAGCACTTTGGACAAATTTTAAGACAGGATCAAATTGTTCATATGGCAAATGAACAAATAAATCTTTATCTCTGATTTGATCAAAAATATCTCGATCATCAAACATTGGTGAAGGCATCGGCTTAAAGTCATCAAACTTCAATTCAAAAGGCACCTTCAAACCATAAAACTTGAATAAAAACGTTAAATCCAGTGGTCCGTTTATGTAATATACCGCACTTTTCTTAATATCTAATTCCGCCTTTAAGAAACGATATAATCTCTCATCTATATCGTGAGCAATCTCTAAACGAATCGCTTCTCCGGTACGACGCTTCTTTAATTTTTTCTCTACTTCATTCAATAGATTTTCAGTATCATCTTCATCTAAATCAAAACCGGCATTTCTAGTAATACGGTAAGGCGCATAAGACAATATCTGATAACTGTCAAATAACTCTGACAGATGTAAAGCAATCATATCTTCAAGGAAAATAAAGCTGCGATCTTCACTGTTTTCACTAGGTATTTGAATAAAACGCTCTAAAACCGAAGGGACTTGCACAGTTGCATAACCTTGCTCCCCATCTTTATCTAATAACACTGCAATATTCAAGGTCTTATTCAAAATCAACGGAAAAGGACGGCTGGCATCAACTGCCATAGGGGTTAATACCGGTTCAACGTTCAAATGATAGTATTCGGAAATATACTGTCTTTGATTTTCACTCAAATTCTCTTTATCTAACAGTAAAATATGTTGATGGGCTAATGCCGGAATTAAAGAACGCTGAAAAGTTGTATATTGTAAATTCATAAACTGATGCGTTTCTTCTAAAATGGCTTTTAACTGCATCTTTGGTGTCATTCCGGATAAATCCCGTTTGTTCGATCCGTCTAACACATCATCTTCAACACTGGCGACACGCACCATAAAAAATTCGTCTAAATTGCTTGCGGAAATCGCCAAAAACTTAAGTCTTTCAAATAAAGGTAATTGTTTATTTCTGGCTTCCTCTAAAATACGATAGTTAAACTGTAACCAGCTTAATTCCCGATTGATATAATATTTAGAATCATAAATATCCATATTTACACCTTCCTTTTACATTTGAATACCGGTTTTAAGCCAAACACTTCTTGAAATAGATGGGCACTTGCCTCAAAAGCTTTAATTTCTATAATCGCTTCTTGCTTGGTTGTTGCTCTAACCACAAATTCATCATTTTTAATCATCACTTTCACATCGGAAAACTTTTGTAGATGACAGTCATCTAAAGCTTCAGCTAGTCTAAATAGAGCTGTCATTCTAGCTAAAATGACATAAAAATCTTGTGATACTAAAGGTTCGTTTAAGTCTCTTTGATGTGGGAAATCAGCATTTTTATAACGTAAGACATTAGCGACTAAAATACGGTTAATATCACTTAAATTGATAAATTCGCTCTCCTTCACAATCATATACGATAAATCATCTTCATAATGTAAATTCACAAAACGTCCGCAGTTATGCATAATCGTTGCCAACTCTAATACTTGCTGATCTTTATTGCTTAATCCAAATGGCTTAGCGACTGCTTTAAATAAAATTTTCGCCATATCTCTGACATAAAGATTATGTGTCATATCACAGCCAAATCGCTTAGCTAAATGAATAGCTGTGCTAATTCGATCTTCCGTAAAATGATGTCCGGAAAATATTTTCAATTTCTTATAACCGAAATCACAAGCCATTCCATCACATAAATGAACATTAGGGGCATAAATATTTTTGGCTTCTGTCATCTTCATAAAGCCTTTCACAACCACAAACAAAGGTATCAACAAGCGAACATGAGCCTCATCTATTTCTTGTCCATATTCACCTTTGAGTAAACTTTCATGTAGTCTTTCCATATCTTCACGACTGTAAATAGCAATATCATCTTTGTGGACATAATGATTCAAATACTCCATCTCACCACCAACCACAATGAAGTTTTTAATCTTTCTATCTTTCAAAATCTTATCTTGAAATTCGTTTAAATCACTTTGAATTGCTTCAGAAATCAAACGAACATAATCTCCTTGTTTTACTTCTAAACCACTGACCATCTCACGAATACGTGCGACCCCTAAAGGAATGCTTTGCGTACTAATCAGCTCTGAATGATCATAAAGGGTCATTTGAATATTCCCGTAATCTACATCTAAAATCAATGTCCCTGTCTTAATCAATTCATTAAATTCCTGCATTCTTGCCGCAATGCTTTGCAGTGTTAGATAATGGTCTTTGGAATTATTTAAAATTTTAGCTTTCATTCCTGTCTTAATACGAATTTGGGTTACTAAAAAATCCAGATTGAAAGCATCTGTCAAAGAATTAGCAATAAATACTTGAACATTATCCACACCATATTCTTGAATTTTCAACTGAAAATCCAGTAAAACTGAACAAATTTCATCTGAGCTTTCAAAAGATAGGCGTCCCTCTGTATAAATCTCTTGCCCACAGTGCATCATATGCGTTAATTCATCAATTTGCCTAATCCCGATTTTCTTATTCATCTCGTAAATTCTCATGGTAATACCTGCTGCACCAATGGTCAATGCCGCAAATGAGGTTACTGCCATAAAAATCCCTCCTTTTATATCTACTTCTATTATAGCATTTTTGAAAGACTTTTCAAAACTAACCTACCATTTTATAACAAAAAAAGAGCGTAGAATAATCTCTATCACACATAATTTTCTACCCTCTTATTTTCGGTTTAGACGCTACTTATTTAAACATATTTTTCAAATTATATCCGATTAAAATAAAGTAGCAAGCCCTTATCTTTACGTCAATGATAGCCCGCACAAATACTTCAAAGTAACTTATAATGCTTGCATTAACCTGACATATTTGTCTTTTTCTTCTTCTGACACTTTTAAGGCATCTAATGCCTGATAAATAGTGACATTAAATGCCACCATAACATTTTTTAAGTTATCAAGTATAGCCTTCTCATAACCTTCTTCAATTCCTTGTTTCAAATATTTCCTTGCTAATCCTTCCCCCGCATTACACATTTCATATATTCCTCCTTTCAATTTGACCGTCATGGGTATGCCATATTCTTTTTCTAAGATTTCCTTTTTCTTCTCATAACTATGTGCTGTTGAAAATAATAAATTGAAAAATCTCATTCTCGTTTCTTGATTCTCTATCTCATTTCCTATACAAATCATGACCACTTGAGCAATGTCATACTCTGCCTTTTTATTTGACATATTCCCTATTATTTGATTTTCCCTAATAGAATAGGCAGTTATGCAATTCTGTTTATACTTTGGTGGGTCTAGGCATAGCCATAAACTATATACTTTATTTAGTTTGTCATATTCACTATGCGAAAATACCGTTCCTGCTTGACCAACAATTAACTTAGCAACGTAAAAAGCAGCTCTTTTGAGTAAGGGATATTTAACATAAAAATTATTTTGAACTTCTATATCAATATGCAAGTTGGGTTGTCTAGTATGTACCAGCAAATCATAAACCACCTTATCGCCACGTATCCCCTCATCTACTGTATCCATTCCCATCACTTGTCCATCTATAACATCATCTTGACTAAGACTTTTTACAATCTCATCTATCTCACAACTATTAAATTCATCAACACACACTTTAAGAATGTAAGCTAAAATAGCTTTTTCTGACAAAATTTGCTTACAAGCCGCATTGTAACGCACAATCTCTTTGGTTGCCATAAGACTTGTGGCTATAGTTGCTTCAAATAACATTGTATAAATCTCCTTTCATAAATATCATAACATGAAAGAAGCCTAAATAGAATACTATCGCCTTCATCTTTTGACTTTAAACTAAACAAAATATAAGTTATCCACAATGATTTTTGTCAATAGGATAAAAGTGTGGGACAAAAAAAGCTTATTATTTATCTATCTTCAAACAAAGCATCATTTTACAGCTTCTAAATGTGTTATTATAATTGCGAAAATAAATTATATAAACCAAAAAAACATGATTAAATCATACTTTTTTTTATTTAGTCCCAAGCTATTTTAACGCTTTCAACTTTAAAATACAACATTCAAATAAGTTTTGGTTTTAAGATAAATATCCTAAAATTATCCACATCTAGTCATAGCTAACTATTTATGCCTTGATATTTCCTTTAAAAATTGATGTTATCATCACTGCCTTTTATCCTATTAAAAAAGTCCAAGGCTTTCACCTTAGACCTCTTCATTAACCCTTATTTTTTAATAAACGCAAATGGGATATTTTCCGGTACTAAATCCAAAATCATCATTTCATTTTCAGGAAGACGACCCACGAAGTTTCGTTCACCATCATTAGGCATATCTTTTAAAACTACTTGTAATTCACCACAGTAATGTTTTAAATTATCATTAACGATAACAATATCTCCACGATGGAAGTATTCACCCTCATAGGCTCTAGGCTTAATAGAGTTTTCTTCTTTTTTGTATTTGAAACGTGGCATACTAGAACGTAACATATAGTCCGGTGCATCTCCACGCCCACCATGTTGATAGTTGAAGATAACATCTAATTCATTTTCTTGAATATCAGCAACTAAATCAATATTGAATGTTACTTTAGTTAAATCAATTTCAGATAGAGCTTTTAATTCTTCTTCTGTTGCAAAGCAGTTGCCGATGATAATATCATCAATGCAACGAGTCGCTAATAAATGTCTAGCTTGGACATCAATTGGTAAATCACGATGAATTTCACAAGTTGGTAAGCCGGCTTTTACAGGCCAAGGACCAAAGGTATCAGTGTTGTTGCTTGATACGAAAGCTGCTAAACGTAAACCTGTTTTTGTCCAATGTTCATTAAACTTACAGAATGTTTCCCAACCTAATCCTGTGAAACGTTGTGGATAGAAGTTGTGGCAGATTACCATGTTATGCGGATTAGCCCCATGAGCAATTAAGCGTTCAATATCTGTATCTGAGCTTCCGTTGAATTCGATAGCGATATTGTATGGGTTTTGTGTGATTTGAACGTTCCCGTAAAGTCCAAAATCCATATCCAAACGAATAATGTCTACACCCATATCGGCAAAGATTTTAATGTCGTAAGGCTTTGCCCCTAAGCGTTCAAAAACTTGTTGATTTGTATCAACAGCTACTTCATAACCGAAGTCATGGGCTTTTTTCATGAATTCGCCGAAATTCTCAACGATTTCTTCTTTAGTTTCAGTTACAGATAACAAGCAAGTAAAAATACGTGAAAAGCCGTATTTAGCTGCAAGCTCCATATAAGCCCAATCTTTTTCCTTTGTTGAGTGTTCAGGGTATAATGAAATACCTAATTTGTGCATTGTATTCTCCTCCTCTTTTATGCTACCTATATTATATCACATATCCTAGCCAAAAGAGAAGCGTTTACAGTTTTTGAAAATAAAAGTTGTTCTTGGTTGAACAACTGCTAATTATCGTATTTTTATAAACATAGGTTAAGTACTTAGCCTTTATTATCAAGCTTAACTTTAAACACAAGTTCATTTAACCATTTTTACTCATAGATATAAAGTATTTTGGCAATATAGGGCGATACCTCGGAAATATCATACCAGCCAGAGCTTTTAGATGTATTTTCTAAACCGTTTGGATTTGAAACATATACCATACCATTTTGATCTGCTGCCAATAAAAGCAAGTAATGGGATTCTTTTGTCCATCTATTAGCCACATTATCCCAAACGCAAACAAGGATAGGCATCTCTTGTTTTAAATGGTTTAAAATAGCATTCTCAGACAAACTATTTTCATCGTACATGAAATCCGAATTACTGATTCCGAATTCAAGAGCCAATTCATTGGATAAATAATCATAATCCATCTTAGGATAATACTTTTGCCTTAAGTCCTCAGGAGTATAATTTTGATTGTATCCACTTAGCAAAGTAGCCAAAGCCACAATCCCGCAACCATTGTCCTCCATCGTTCCGCCCCAATACTCATTATCTTTCCAAGAACCGTCATTTTGTTTATATTCTAAAAAGGTTCTTTCATGAGCTGTTGTAAATGTCGTAAAATAGCCATCTTTTCCCTTTATTTCCTCTTGTCCGAGCCCATCATAATTCTCATTCGTATCTTGTTTAATTACAGGATAGAAAATATCATCGTCCTTGGCATTTCCTTGATTTATCTTAATCACAACAAATGATGCTAAGCCAAACAAACATATAATCAACATTGCCTTTCTGATATATAGCAATGTTCTTTTAATCTTTCTAGCCTTTACCTTTCTCATCATTCCTACTCCCCTTTTATGATTTCGACTTAATTATAGTCTAAAATCGTATTCGGGATTTTAATTTAAACTTTATATTGTTTTAAAAAATAAAGAATATCTTTAATTTTTTCTTAATGGAGTTCTTCGGTTTTAACTAAAGATTGCCATCACTGATTTTGTCATCAAAAAAGTTGTTGATTTGTTTACTCAACCAACAACTTATTTTTACCTACAATAATTTTTTAAAAACTTCTTTATTTTCAATCTGTCCGAAAATAAATGCACCGATAATTAAAACGCCTAATTCGCCTAATGCCACATAAATAACGTTCAATAAAAGTGGCGTCGCAAACGCAAGTGTCAGTTCACCGCCTACGATTAAGCCGGTAATGATAGCACCTGTCAAAGCGGCAAGGTAGCGATTGTTTAAGTAATACATCGCATATGTTACCAGAACAGTACTCAATGTTCCGAACACTAAATCGTAAAGACCTAATGGTGAATACAAGTTTGCCAAAAAGCACCCTGCAATTAACCCGGGAATCCATTTGCGTTTGTAAAATGCTAAGAAAACAATGATTTCGGATATTCTGAACTGAATCTCAGAATATGCCAATGGTGCAATTGCAAGTGTCAGCACTGCATAAAGGCAGGCAATCAATGCGTTTTGTGCAACGGTCTTCACATCAAAAGAAGACATCGTCATACAACTCCTTTCATTTGATTTTTTGTTTCCACTTAAATGTCACCTCATTGAAAACATGAATATTTTAGCTATCTTCTATCTAATTGTCAAGTACTCTTCTACCATCTTTTGATTAGAAACTAAAATAAACACTTTTTACCGCTCCAGTCTTTCTATCATTTTCAAAATGATTTGGTCACTTAACCCATCTTTTTGACCTAAAACAAGTGCCTTCTGCAATAATTGTTCGTTTGACATGGACCGATGCGATCTAATAAAAGCTGTTACTTCATCATTTCCTTGTTTAAAACAACAATAACGCTCCATTGCTTCATTTAAATAAGGCAAATCAGATGAAATGACTTTTTGTTGCGTGAATAAAGCCTGAGCGATTTCCATATAACCATTTATATCAATCTCAATCTTTTCTTCGAGAATTTCACAAGTCGCATCATCAATTAAATAAAGATTAGCACAAGAATAATTAAACTGTTCTAAAACAGCTAAAACACCTAGTAAATTGATTTGACAAAAAGTATCTTTACCAAAGAACAAATTGACTGTATCAATAGAAGGTAGTTTTTTTAAGAAGGCTTGAAGATTTTGCAAATAAAAATGGTTATCTAGTGCTAAATCAAGACATCTTTGTTGAATAAAGGCTTGACTAAACAATGGCCATATTACACTTCCGTCCATCAGTGCCTCGTTAAAAGGAATAAACTCACCTTTAAATCTTTGACTGTAATGCTTCTTGGCATATTCATTAAAATACTGTCCATTTGTAATATTTCTCATCTATATATCCCCTATTTAAAAGATAGGATATAAACTATCCTATCCTTTCTAAATATTTTAATGCTTCATTAGCCGTATTAACTAAATAACGCATGACAGCTATCGGATATTGTCCAATCGCCGTTTCACCGGTTACCATTAAAGAACTTGCCCCGTCTAATACAGCATTGAAAATATCAGACACTTCTGCTCTAGTTGGTGAAGCTTTTTCAATCATACTATCTAGCAACTGTGTAACTACCATAAAAGGCTTGTTGTTCTCAAGACAGACTTGGGATAATTGTTTTTGAACAGCCGGTAATTCCCACAAAGGCATAGCATTACCTAAATCACCTCTTGCAATAACAACCTCATCACAGGCTTTGATGAAATCAGGTAACCTTCTAACGCCTTGCATATTTTCAATTTTAGCATAAATACGAATATGATCTAAGCCTTCCTGATGTAAGGCTTGTCTTAAGTTTTGTAAATCACCGATATGCCTAACAAAAGGAAGCATGACACCGGTAATCTGATAATTTTTCATCATTTTAAGATTTTGGTAGTCTTTGACACTTAACGTCGGTAAATCAATCGACTTCCCTTCAATCGCTAAGCTTTTATGTCCATGCAATAAGCCACCTTGTAAAACTTCTAATTTAGCTTGGCTATCCGCTACTTCTAAACAAATCAAACGTAAGCGTCCATCATCTAACAAAACCACATCTCCTTTTTGTAAGGTAGAAAAAACTTCTTGAGGGACTTCAATACCATCTTCACCTAAAGTCACAATATCTTTTATATTACATAGTAGCGGTTGTTCAAGCGCACCGACTCTAATCTCCGGCCCATTCAAATCCACTAACAATTCATATGATTTACCACACTGTTTGGCTGCCTCAATTAACTCATCAATCCAAGGCTTACCTTCATTTAAATTACCGTGTGATAAATTTAAACGAACACCTGTCATACCCGCTTCAAATAAAGATTTTAATGTTTCAATCGAATGACTCTTAGGTCCTAATGTTGCAAAAAAACGCATTGCTTCTCCCTCACTTCTTTATTTATGAATATACTGTAAACCTAATCCCCCTATGCCCATGTGGACGCCTACAACCGAAGGCAATAAGCCAAACTGAATATCTATCTCCTTGCCAAAATGACCTTTGATTTCATCAACCAAAGCTTTGGCTTCTTCTTCACACAAAACATGCTCAACAGTAATCTTGTAATCCTTAGCATTCACTCCATGAGCTTGCATATCTTCAATCATCACCATGCGTGCTTTCTTTTGGGTTCTGGCTTTAGCTAAAGTATCAATTTTACCACCTAAAGCGTTATTCAATTTCATCACCGGCACAATTTTTAACATTCCCGCCAACAAAGCAACCGCCGGCGTAATACGACCGCCACGTTTTAAATGGTCAAGGTTACTAGCCATAATCACGGTTGCCGAGGTTTCAACTAAAGCATCTAATGTTTCTTTAATCGCCTCTATCGGCATACCTTTGGCAATACAGCTTTCAGCAACTTCGACTAGATAACGCTGATTGCCGGCTGTTCCTTTAGAATCAACCAAAGTAATAGGTATCCCTACCATATCTGCTGCTAGTCGCATACCCGATAAGGTCGAGCTTAACCCTGTGGCAATACTAATTCCTAAAATCATATCATATCCCGCATCTTTAATCTTTTCCATCGCCGATACTAAATCTCCACTTGTCGGCTGACTTGTTTTAGGCATACACATAGGATCACGTTTCATTTTT
Source organism: uncultured Thomasclavelia sp. (assembly GCA_910588165.1). Classification (GTDB taxonomy): domain Bacteria; phylum Bacillota_I; class Bacilli_A; order Erysipelotrichales; family Coprobacillaceae; genus CAJUOR01. The sequence continues at coordinate 20,695 of CAJUOR010000011.1, read as the reverse complement.
TCAAAAACTTGAGCTGAATCTATATCAATCCCATCCAAATAGCTATCTTCATTGATAGTTACTAATAAAGGTACAATATACAACCCTTCATGACTATTTAATTGACAGCCACTATCTGCAAGAATGGCAATCTTAGACATTCTATCATCTCCTTTGCTATATCATAACACAATATATTTGTATTTTCTTGTCTTTTTTCAGCAAATAACACAAATTTATCAAAATAAAAAATTTTTTCTAGCTTTGCTTTCATTTCGACGCATGATATTCTATAATAGATAACGTGGAGGTTGAAGCATGATAAAAACGATTAGAAAACAAACTGTAAATGAAATTATCATCAATAAATCACGCTTCATTGCCATTCTCATACCGATAAGCGATGTTGAGCTTGTACCTTTATATTTAGAAGAAATCAAAGAAAGCTATCCTGATGCTTCTCATTACTGCTATGCCTATCGCATCGATGCTGCAATTAAAGCCAGCGATAATGGTGAGCCTAGTAAAACAGCCGGTATGCCGATGATGAATGTCTTAGAAAAAAATGGACTCAATCATATCTTAGCTGTTGTCGTTAGATATTTCGGAGGCATCAAACTTGGTGCCGGGGGATTAGTTAGAGCATACAGTCAAAGTGTTGTGGAATGCCTTGATATTTGTGATATTGTCTATACTAAAAAGGCACCTTACTATCGCTTAAGTTTTGATTACAGTTTAATTCGCCAAATCGACTATATTTTTAAAACGAAGGCTATTGATATCTATATCAAGGATTATCAAGAACAAGTTCATTATGAATTTTTCATCTTAAATGAAGCTTTCATTGAAGAATTAAATGAAAGATTTTTCAACCAGTTATCTTGGGAATGTTTAAAATATGATGATGTTGAAATAAAGGGGGACGAAAATATTGAATAAACGTAATAAAAAGCATAATAGCCTAACTGTTTGGTGCAGAATTGCTTATATTTTTCCTATACTCAGTGTGGCTGTCGGCATTCTTTTACTAAATATCTATCCAATGTTAGGCTTTCGTTGGCCTCTGATTGCCATACTTGTGATTATCAATGCGTTACTATTATTAGGTCTTGTTTTAGCCAAACTGAAACACATGAAAAAAACACAAATTTTGCTTATCGTATTATCTTGCCTTTTTGGTATAGGTGTTTGTGCCTGTGATTATCTTTACTTTCAAACGATTCATACCATGAGTACAATTTCAACCGGTAAAGGCGATATTGTCAGCTCTTCTTTATTTGTCAGAAGCGATGCCGATTTTGAAGATTTGGATTCTTTAGTCGGACATCAAATTGCCGTTCAAAAAGAAAGCTCAATTACAATGTATGAAATGTTGATAGATGGCATTGAAGAAGCGGGTTATAGTTCTAATCAATTCACATTGGCATCTTATCCGGATTACTTAAGTGCCTACGAGGAATTTATTGAGGGTAAAACCGATGCCATTATGTTAGATGGACAATCCGTAGCCATGCTCAAAGATTTACACCCTGATTTTGATAGCCAAACCAAAGTTATTAAAACTTTTACACGTATCATTGATTTAAAAGATGTCAAAGATATTGACTTGTCCGAAGAGCCTTTCACCATTTTAATTAACGGTGTTGATATTCGTAGCGGTGATTTAAGTGAAGCGAGCAATGCCGATGTCATTATGTTAGCGACATTCAATCCGAAAACAATGAAACTATCGTTAAATTCTATCCCTAGAGATACATATCTGCCTGTTACTTGCCGTGGTTTCAGTGATAAAATCACCCATTCGGGAAGCGGTGGTGTCCAATGCACTATTGACAGTATTGAGCAAGCTTTCAACATAGATATCGATTATTATGTTAAAGTTAATTTCTTTGCCGTTATTGATCTTGTTGATGCCTTAGGTGGTATCGAAGTTGATGTTCCGTTCACCTTCTATGAACAAGACGCTTATGGCAACAAAAACAGCATTTATATTGAAGAAGGTCGCCAGACTCTAAATGGGGCTGAAGCCTTAGCTCTTTCAAGACATCGTAAAACTTTGCCTAATGGCGATATTGACCGTGGTCTTAATCAACAATTAGTTATCCAAGCTATTTTAAAAAAAGCTGCTTCAGGCAGTGGGGTATTGAATGTCGATAAATTATTGAAAGTTGTCGGCGATAATATTCAGACGAATATCCCGACAAGTCAAATGTACAACTTATTTGAAGTCTTAACTAAGCTAGGCAGTTCATCTAAATACGGTGATTTATCGGCTTTAAACATTCAAATGCACACAATTCAAGGTGATGGTAGTGCATTTGTACCTAACTATACTTCTTTAGAGCTTTACTTCTATATGCCTCATCAGTCTTCTATCGAAAATACAAGAAGGGATATCCGCCGTATTTTAGGTGAAGAAGCCTACCCATTACCAAGCAATCGTTTTGCCTTTAGCGCTAACTTACCTTATGATGACTTAGATGATGAAACCAAAGCATATTTAAACCCTGAAAATGCAACTGATGATGCTACACTAGATGATGATAAAGAGGTCATTATGCCTGATTTTACAGGTGATAATTACCGAACAATCAAAAATTGGTGTGCTAAGGTTGACGCTGAACTTCCGGAAGGCTATTACGTCAGCTGTGAATTTAATGCCTATAACGATGAATGGCTCAATGATGACTCTGTCTTTGTCCAAAGCTCAATTCAAGCAGGAACTATTCTTTCCAAGCAAACTTTAACCTATGGTCCAAACCCAATTCAGTTCACATTGGAAAATCCACAACAAGATGATGATCTAGGATTTTAGAGGCTATCTATTAAAGATAGCCCTTTTATTATGACATCATTTGATAAAAGCACCGTTTTTTTACCATATTCAAATTCCGTTAACCCCTGTATTAAGGCTAAATTATACTTTTTTGTTGGAAGTCCTTGAAAAAACAATGAAAGTTTAGTATAATCTATCTGTAATTTTAATCTATATTTTATCTACTTTGATTTTTAAAAACCAATAGCCGAATAATGTATGGAAAGAAATTAAAATAATAAAAAGGAGATTACAAGATGAACACAGGAACAGTAAAATGGTTCAACTCTGAAAAGGGTTATGGATTTATTTCAGTAGAAGGTAAGGCTGATGTATTCGTACATTATTCTTCTATCCAAGCAGATGGATTCAAAACACTTGAAGAAGGTCAAAAAGTAACTTTTGACATCACTGAAGGCGCTCGCGGTCCTCAAGCTGCAAACGTTAAAGTAGTTGACTAAACCCATAAGAAAGGCATCAGATTATTCTGTTGCTTTTTATTATACCCAAAATATCGAGAGAACCTATTCAAAGTTCTTCTTTGTATTTTCATTTTAATGTCCTAGAATTGTGCTTTGTCTTAAGCAGGGATAAAAAACTTAGAGATACCTTTACCCTCAAAAGTAGTTTGTCATTATATAATAAGTATTTTTATGAAGTTATCATGAAAACACAAATCATAATATTTCCGTTGCGACATCAAATGATAGCTACTATAATTAAGTTGAATCCATCGCATCATTATTTGAAATCATAACTTAAGAAAGGATAATATCTAATGAACTATGAACCTATACTTAACAAATTAAGCTACTGGAGAAATTACTGTGGCACAGGTGACGAATACCGCAAAACCCATGACCTTGACTGTATCTTAACCGATGGGAATTTATTGGCAGATACGATTTTTTCATTGTGGCTACCGCTAAGATACACGCTGAACTTCTTTGATTCACCTCAATGGATTAAGTGGAAGGAATTTGAGGCAGATGTTTTAAAAAAGGAAAGAACTTCACTCAAAAATCACGAACCTTTTCTTAAAGATTTGGAATCAAATATTGAGTGTTTTTTACCGAATCACGAAATAACAAGACAACTGATTTACCTTTTTTATCTAGGGCAAAAGCGATGCAATATCATGATTTTACCCTATCGAAGCTGGAATACAAAACGTGGGCTTTTCCCATATTATGATTATCTTCCTCATTTTCTTTACGATATTCTAAACACAGATGATACCACTGCAATTGTCGAATGGATTAGACGTGAAGAACTGACGATGTTTTTCATAGACAAGATAATTGACAAAGAGCATATTATCGACTTAGCCGGAACCGGTAATGTTTGTCGCCATTTTCCAAAACAAATAATACTTCCCACCCTTTTAGAGAATTATCTTCACATCTTAGAACAACGAGAAAAGTTACTTTTGAAAGACAAGAGTTAGACCTGCTCTAATTTATACAAGGATTAAAAATCTATTTGAGTAATAGCTTATAAACACTTCCTCTTCTTTTTAGCGTATAACTATATATAATAATTAAAAAAGCCACCTAATATATGATATAAGCCATTAAGCTCATCTTCATATAAAAGGTGGCATTTTAATATAATTTAATTTATAAAACGTTCAATTTGTTTCAAAAAGAGATTAGCTGTTTCAAAGAAATTGCCTACTTTCGGAAACTTAACAGATACCTGTGAGAAACGATATGCAATTCTTATCGCTTTAGACAACTGGGTTACTAACTGCAACAATTCCGTACCATCAATATGAAGAGAAGCTTCCTTAGTAAACAGAACTTCCACTTCTTCATTGTTTTCGCTGATTTTCTCAATGGTATCGTGAGTTGCCAAAATATCAAATTCTCGTTTAAGCACAAGATTATTCACTTCTCGAGGTAGTTTACCATATAAGTCCGTAAACTCTGACTTGGTTGCCTCAAGCTGTTCTAAGCTATTAGCTTGATGAAGCTGTTGATATAGGCGTAATTTTTCTAAGTCGCTATTGACATAAGCCTCCGGAATATAGGCATCGACACTGACTGATGTTGTCGGCACTTCTTTTTCTTCCTCTTTGACCTTACCTGTTTTTTCATTAATACTTTCTTGTAGAATACGCATAAACATATCAAAGCCGACTGTATCAATAAATCCGGCTTGCTCTCCGCCTAAAATATCTCCCGCACCACGAATATTCAAATCACGCATGGCAATTTTATAACCACTGCCTAATTCGGTAAATTCTTTAATCGCTTTTAAGCGTTTGGTAGCTTCCGGTGTCATTTGTTTATTAGCTCGATGCAACAAATAAGCATACGCATGACGACTAGAACGTCCAACACGACCTTTAATCTGATATAACTGTGATAAACCAAAATAATCGGCATCTTCAACAATCATCGTGTTGGCATTAGGAATATCAATTCCCGTTTCAATAATCGTTGTGCAAACAAGGATATTAAATTCCTTTTTAATAAAAGAATCCATCACATCTTCTAAATCATTCTTATCCATTTTCCCATGCCCTACACCGACTTTGGCATTTGGAATTGTGCGAGCAATTTCGCTGGCAACTCGATTGATATCTTCGGTTCGATTATACAAATAGAATACCTGTCCATCTCGTGCTAATTCCCTTTCAATAATCTGCTTTAGCATTGTAGGGCTTTTTTCAATGACGAAAGTTTGAACAGGGAAACGATTTTTAGGTGGGGTATTGATTGTCGATAACCCCCGAATGCCCATCAACGACATTTGAAGTGTTCTTGGAATCGGCGTTGCGGTTAAAGTCAGGACGTCAATTGTCTGCTTCATCTCTTTAATCTTTTCTTTATGACGAACACCAAAACGCTGTTCTTCATCAATCACCAATAAGCCGATATCTTTAAATTTCACATCTTTGCTTAAAATACGGTGTGTGCCTACTACAATGTCAATTCGACCTGTCTGTAATTTCTCTAAAATATCTTTCTGCTGTTTTTTTGGAACATAGCGGTTCAACATCGCCACTTCAATCGGAAAAGATTTGAATCGCTCTTGCATCGTTTTATAATGTTGATTAGCTAAGATAGTTGTCGGACATAAGAAAGCTACTTGCTTACCACTTTCAATTGCCTTAAAGGCTGCCCTTAAAGCCACTTCGGTTTTCCCAAAACCAACATCACCACACAGCAAGCGATCCATTGGACGAGCCTCTTGCATATCATGTTTAATTTCCTGCACGGCTATCTCTTGATCTTTAGTCAACGCATAGCCAAACTCTTGTTCAAAGGCTAACTGTTCAGGTCCATCTTGTCCAAAGGCAAAGCCCGGTCTTGCCATTCTTTCAGCGTATATTTCAATCAATTTCTCTGCAATATCATCTGTCTTTTTCTTGATTCGCTGTTTTGTTTTAGCCCATTCAGTTGAGCCTAGCTTATTAACTTTAGGTACTCGACCTTCTTTAGAAGTATATTTACGAATCAATTTAAACTGTTCAACCGGAATATACAAAACATCATTTCCACGATAGGCAATATATAAATAATCCTTGTGATTTTCTCCCACTGTCAACGTTTTAATGCCTAAATATTGTCCGATACCATGTGTATCATGAACGATATAATCCCCAATCTGCAAATCTTCAAAATTCTTAAGGACCTTAGCGTTTTTATACTTAATAAATGTTTTCTTCTTTTGGGCACCATGTCCAAACAATTCACGCCCTGTTAAGACAACAACCTTTTCATCACCTAAATCAATTCCGGTATTTAAACTTTCTTTTAAAAGGTTGACCCCTTGATGTAAATAGCCTTCTTGCTTGTAATCATGCACTGCGATATGATGATCCTCACATAAATCGGAAATCTTCCGTAATAAATGTTCATTTTCTAAAACAACTAACACCTTGGCATAAACTAAAAATTCTCTTAAACGTTTAACGATATCTTCTTGTGTTGAACCATAAAAAGAATCAATCGAACGGGCATTGAAAACGACTTGGGAAGGCTTGCTTTTGAAGTTTTCTATTTCTACAATTTGTTTATTTTTAGCTAATAAATCTTCTAGCTCAAATAATGGATTTAAACCTCGAATCATGCGCCCTTCTTTAAACATCTCGATTTGATAGCTAAACATCTCTTCATTTAGAAGTTTTTCATTTTCTTTGACACCCGAATAGCTCGAAAGAACCCAAGTCATATTTTTTCTAAAATTAAGAATAGAGGAAGAATGGTTAAAAGCCGCATAATACTTATACATAGAAGGTGATGTATCATGGTGCCTTAAATTTTCCATATCAATCTCAAAATAATTTTCCAAGTCCTCTTGTCTTTCAGGCTCTAGCTGATGTACACACTTTGTATAGAGAGCTTCAAGCTTCTCGACAGCACCCGGTACCTCTTGACTATCATATAACAATTCCGTTGCGGGAATAATGGTAACTTCTTGAACACTTTCGATTGTTCGTTGAGTTGTTTCATCAAAGAAACGTAGACTATCAATTTCATCATCAAAAAATTCTATTCTAATAGGGTGCTCATAATTGATAGAATAGACATCAATAATCCCCCCACGATGACTGAAATAGAAAGGCTGGTCGACATTCAAAATATACTGATAACCTAGCTCCACTAATGTTTCTTGCAACTTGTGCATATCAATTCGCATCCCGACTTTTAGGGTATGGCGATTTTTTTCATAAATTTCAAAGCTAGGCACATGACGTAAAATGGCATTCGTATGAGTAACTATGACTAAGGGCTGATTGCCTCGCAATGCTTCATAACAATTTAAACGTTCTGCCAACATTTCCGGGCTTTCGGCTAAAACCTCCATACGCATTGCTTCATCAAACGGATAGTAGTAACAGTCATCTTGTAAAAATGTTTTTAAGGTCGTATAAAATTGATTGGCTTCATACAAATTGCTTTTAACGATAACATAGCTTTGTTTGGAAGCCCAAAAAGCACCTGCGACAAGATAGGCTTCATCATTTAGGTACGATGTAACGATTTTACCTCGCCCTTCTGTCAGAACTTTTAGGGCGGGGTTGTTTTGAATCAATTCTACTAATAATTTCATATAAATCACCTAATTATAGCGGTTCATCGCTTGGCTAAACCCTTTATCAATACTTAAAAGCACTGCCTCTTTAGCATGATTAAAGGCTTCCTCCATGCTTGTTTCATCAGCTTTGGGAAAATTCTTTAAAACATAGTCTATAATTTTCACATTCATATCACGACCGATTCCCACACGAATACGCTTGAAATCCTTTGTGCCTAAATGAGCAATAACATTTTTCATGCCATTATGCCCACCGGGGTTTCCGGTTTCACGCAATCTGATTTTACCTACCGGAGTATCTAAATCATCATAAATAACAATAATATCTTGAGCTGTCAACTTGAAAAAACGCATAATTTCAGCCACAGCCTGACCTGAAAGATTCATAAAGGTTGTCGGTTTAAACAAAAGGATATCTTCCTGATGATATTTCACTTTGGTGTATAAACCTTGAAATTTTACTTTATCACATCTTGTTCCTAATTGCTCCTCTAATTTTTCAATCACCCGAAATCCGCAATTATGTCTTGTTTTTTCATACTCTTTGCCGGGATTTCCTAACCCAATAATTAGTTTCATCAAACTCCTCCTTTCGCCAAAAAAGACCAGTACATACTACTGGCGCTTTTTTGCCACAATCATCAAACTGATAGGAAGCATAATGACTTCCTTTTGATCTAATATTTCACCTACATATCCTCGCAAATCACCTACTAATTCAAACGTTCCTTCACCTAAAGAAATCGGATAAGCTTTTTCCGATGGATTGAAGAAAACTTTCACTTGATCGTAACCGTCCATTTCATAATCATAAGTGATGACTAACATACGATAATCTATTTCCTCAACTTTGCAACATTGCTCAACAACTTTAGCTTCGGCAATTCTAAAACATGGAAACATCTTTCTGATTTTAATCATATCTTTCACAAAATTAACTTGTTCGATGTTGTGTTGTTTACGATACCAGTTAATTTGATTGATAGAATCAGGTCGATTATAAGTATTGTGTTCACCGAATTTCGTCCGACAGAACTCTTGTCCGGAATGAAGGAATGGTACACCTAAGCTTAATAAGACCATAGCATTGGATATATTCATTCTTGTGTATAACAAAGCTCTTGTATCTTGATAGTTGCTGACTTTAAGTTTATCCCAAAAAGTTTCATTATCATGGCATTCAATATAATTCAATGAGCGCCAAGGATCAGTCAAATAATCACAGCCCAATACTGCCAATGCTGCATCATGGGTCAAATACGTGTTCCCACTTGTATACCCCTTTTCAAACATATGTTCAGCACCATTTGGACCACGCATAATATTGCGGAAACGATCATTGAAAAAGGCAATATACGGTAATTTTTGATGATTATCTATCATCGACTTCATCTCATCGGGTAAGATAGTCGGCATATTCCAACCTTCTCCGTAAAACATTAAGTTTTCATCGACCTTACGGCACGCTTCAACAACTTGATTCATCGTTTCAATATCAATAATTCCCATTAAATCAAAACGGAATCCATCAACACCATACTCTTCTACCCATTGCAAACAGGATTCAACGATATATTTACGCATCATTATTTTATCTGTTGCCATATCATTACCGCAAAATGATCCGTTAGACAGCTCACCGTTTTTACCATGACGGAAATAGTAACTTGGCACTATTTTTTCAAAAGCTGTCTTATATCTATCAAACATATGATTGTACACGACGTCCATGATAACTCTAAAGCCACATTCATGAAGCTTAGCGATCATTTGTTTTAGCTCTAAAACACGAGCATAAGGATTTCTTGCATCTGTTGCATAGCTTCCCTCCGGTACACTATACTGAATAGGGTCATAACCCCAATTATAATAGGCTTCGGGGTGATCTTCATCAACTGTCCCAAAATCACCGATAGGCATTAACTGTAAGTGCGTCACACCTAATTCTTTCAAATAATCTAATCCCGTCTTACTGCCGTTAGACAAGTGAGTTCCTTCCTCTATTAAGCCTAAAAACTTACCTCGATGCTCAAACCCACAATCATTCATCATCGTAAAATCACGAACACTCAACTCATAAATAATCGCATCGGTATATTGTTTAAAAGGCGGTAGCTTATCTTTTTTCAAATCTACTTGAATTTTATTTGGATCAATCACAACGCTTCTAGTCGCATTCGCTAATGAGCTATAAGCATAAGGATCGATGGCTTGTTGCCAATCTTCACTGTTGCGAACAAGATAGGTATAGCTAACTCCATCTAAATCACCATAAACCTCCGCTTCGTAAATACCATTTTCTTTACGCTGCATACGATGAGTATGAGATTGATTGTTGACAACATATTCAACTTTACATTTTGTTGCCGTGGGTGCCCAAACTCTAAAAATAGTTTTCTCTTTAGTATAAATCGCACCTAGCTTAGCATCCGGACAACTGAATTGTTGATCGAATGTATCTAGTCTGACAATTCTACCATAAACTAATGGACAAGAAAGTCCATAAGCATCAACAATATCATATTCCTCTCCGACAACTAACGGCTTATTCGCCTTCAGTTTATAAACCACATCATCGCCTTGACGGCTCTCATATGTTTTAATAATATCTAAATTTGTCAATGTCCCCAAGCGGTAATCTCGCAAACGAAAAACTGAGCTTTTTCCCTCATAATAATATTTTGACAAATAGACACTAATCAATTGATAATCATCTAAATATGCAACAATATTTGATTTTCCAGACTTCAATTTTCTCACCTCAACGCCTCCTATTATAACATATTCCACCCCGCAAAAAAAAGCCACAGTTCAATAAAACTGCAACTTTTTATATTTACAATTAGAAACCGATATATGCCCACACTTCTTCTGTTGAGCATTTACTGATAAAAGTACTCTCACTATATGTCTTTGTATTATTATTTGATACGGATTTGATGGTTACTTTATCAGTAGCAGCATTATAACAACCCAATACACCATACGTTGTTGTTTTTTTATTTGTTGCAATATAACGAGTTTCATTTCTCATAAAGTTCCCTGTGTATTTATCAGTAATTTTATAAGTGTATTTCATTATTTTAGCAGAACCGACAGCTACAAAATATCTATGTGTCGCAGTATTACTACCGACTTTTTCTGTGCCACTTGGCCCATTTCTTGTATAGGAACTACTGAAAGTGAGGGAAGGAGATAGAGTAATCCCATATTTTAATATCTTTGAAACCGAAAAACTTAACGATCCTGACTCGCTATAACTCTCCCCTGAAGCAATTCTCTCACTATACTTTCCTTTAATAGGCGCAAACTCTTTATATGTTGCACTTGAAGTGAGTGTCCAAACTTCTTCATTCATTCTTTTTGAATTCATCTTATTTTGTATTTCAATACCTGTCTTAATATCCTCTTTGGTAATAACTGTATCACCGTAGGCCAACTCAATATCCGGTACTCTATCCAAATAATCCTCAGCTGTTTCACCATCATTAAATATCAACTCATCAGCTTCTAGCATATCTGTCGCTAAAACCGTCCCTATATCAAAATAAGACACCGAAAACATCAATGAAAATGCTATGAAAATTTGATATACTTACTCATCTTTTCTCCTTCTAATTATTATTAAATTGAATATGAACATAAAAAGTGAAACTAATAAATTTTAAATAGAGTGTTTTTTCCTAATTAACATTGCTAAACTAAAATCTCAGATAATGATAATAAATAGCGTAAAATCAAAAAACTAAATAAAAACCATTATGGCACACCTCTGTTCCTTCCATAATTTTTTTATCAACCGGCTTTTTCTTCAACATATAAAACAACAAGCGATAATTCCTTTAAGATTTATGTGAACCTTCCTTAAAACACTCAATTAACCATCTTTTTTGTTATAAGCATCACTATAAAATGCAACAACAGCCTTCAAACTCTTACTTATTTTTTCCCAAGTAATAAATTTTAATTTTATTAAATTAAATATAAATATGAACAACGAAATTAAAAAAAATTTAGATAAGATAAGTTCTTCTCTGAAAAAAATTTCAAAGGTTAGCCAAAATTGCCAGCAACTATAATTGACTGCGTGAAATCCAAATGATAAAATCATACCAATAAATCCAAGCCCTAAATAAAAATCATTGCGAGTCATATATTCTCCTCCTTTCTATAAATTTTGCGTCGTTATTCCCTTTGTGAGCATATTATATCATATAATGTTAGCGTTTTCAATCGTTCTTAGTAAATCCTTAAAACTCTCTATTTGATTAAAATCAATATTTCATTGTCGTGATATACAAAAAAGGTGTCGTTCCAATTTACTGAAACATACACCTTTCAAACATATTTATTTAATCTTTAACAGGTTCAATATGCCAAATATCATCTACATATTGTTGAATGGTACGATCGCTTGAGAAATAACCGGATTTTGCGATATTCACTAAACAAATATGCGCCCAACGATGACGATCTTTATAATAGTTTTCAACTGTTTTTTGAGCCTCTACATAAGCATGGAAATCTGCCAATAAGAAGTATTCGTCATTGCGATTCATCAACTCTTCAAAGATAGCACGGAATTCGTCAAGGTTTGAACTCCAAGTACCGTCCATCAATGAATCTACAACACATTTAACACTATAATCTTTATGATAGTAATCCCATGCACGATAAGAACCGCTTTGATTCAAGTAGCTGACATCACTGTCACGTAAACCGAAGATGACACAGTTATCTTCACCGACACGTTCGGAAATTTCCACATTCGCACCATCCAGTGTACCAATCGTAATAGCACCATTCATCATGAATTTCATGTTTCCGGTACCGCTGGCTTCTTTACCGGCTGTTGAAATTTGTTCGGAAACATCAGCGGCAGGCATGATTTTTTCAGCTAAAGTAACACCGTAGTTTTCTAAGAAAACAACTTTTAAATAAGCATTGGTTTCCGGATCGTTATTCACCACATCGGCTACACTGTTAATTAACTTAATGACTTTTTTCGCAAAGTAATATGCCGGTGCAGCTTTAGCTCCAAAGATAAACGTACGTGGATAGATTCTAAAATCAGGATTTTGTTTCATCTCACGATACAAATACATAATGTGTAAAACGTTTAATAATTGACGTTTATATGCGTGTAGACGTTTAACTTGAACATCAAAGATAGAATTCACATCAACTTCAATGCCGTTGTGTTCTTTAATATAATCAGCTAAGATTTGTTTTCTTTCTTGTTTTACTTCTAAGAAACGTCTTTGAACTTCTTCATTATCCACATGAGCCATCAAGTTTTCTAAGCGTTCAGGATATTTAATCCATGAAGACCCGATCGTATCATTGATTAGACTTGTCAATTGCGGATTACCATATGCTAACCAACGACGATGTGTAATACCGTTAGTTTTATTATTAAACTTATTAGGATATAATTCATAGAACTCTTTCATTTCTTGGTTCTTTAAGATTTGGGTATGCAATGCCGCAACACCATTGACACTGAATGAACCGATGATTGCCATATGTGCCATATGAACTTGTCCATCTTTAATAATAGACATCTTGTACACTTTAGATTCATCATTTGTTTCTTGACGGGCAAACTGAATAAAACGACGATTGATTTCTTCAATAATCATATAAATGCGTGGCAATAATGGTTGTAAAACAGAAATAGGCCACTTTTCTAAAGCTTCCGCTAAAATAGTGTGGTTCGTATAAGCACAAGTGTGGCTGACAATATGCCATGCCTCATCCCAATCCATGTGATGTTCATCCATCAAAATACGCATCAATTCGGGAATGACTAACACAGGGTGAGTATCATTTAACTGAATAGCGTGTTTTTCATGGAAGTTACTCATTGTACCGTAAATACGCAAATGATCTCTGACTATCGCCGCTAATCCGGCAGATACAAAGAAATATTGCTGTTTTAAACGCAAAGTTCTTCCGGCTTGCGTTGAATCATCAGGATATAAAGTTTGTGAAATATCACGAACTTCTTGAATATATTGACGGAAATCTTTATTGTTTGGGATGTTTTCTGAAGCTTCAGGCCACCACAAACGAAGCGTATTTGTAACAGTTGTATCATTTCCGACAATTGGCATATCATAAGGTACAGCTCGTACACATTCAGCGTCCACATGATCAAATGTCATCTTACCATCTGCATTGTATGAAACATTGACATGACCGTAAAATTTAATATCTGTAGCGTGTTTAGGCTTACGTACTTCCCAACCATTACCGATTTTCATCCATTGGTCAGGTACTTCAACCTGATACCCATTAACAATTTTCTGTTTAAATAAACCATATTCATAACGAATCGTATTACCTTGAGCCGGTAAACTCATTGAAGCTAAAGAGTCCATAAAGCAAGCGGCTAAACGACCTAAACCACCGTTTCCTAAACCGGCATCAGATTCCAATTCCTCTAATTCATGAATATTGATATCAAATTCTTTTAATCCTTCTTTAGCCACTTCATAGATGCCAAGATTCATCATATTATTGACTAAAAGACGACCTAGTAAAAATTCCATGGAAAAGTAGTGCATTTGTTTCTGCTCATTACGTGCCACTCTTTCCTTAGTTGCGGCCCAGTTAATAGAAGCATAATCTCGCACCATTGATTCTAACACCATAAACTTCTCTGTTGTATGGGCTTCTTCAATTGAACGTCCGTAAAGCTCAACAATTCTTTTAGAGAATTCTAATTGAAATTCTTCTTTATTGCTAAACATACTTTCTCATCTCTCCTTTTTTTGCGTTTTTCATTATAACAAGTTATCTTGATAAATTCAACACTATTATTAAATTTATTAAAGGTGTAGACACACCTAAAAGATAGTATCGCAATAAATGGCCGAAGCTAAACGGCCTCGACCATCTATTTTTTTAACATCGTTTATCTCTTCTTATTTGCCGTTTTCTTTTCGGTTTTCTTCGTTGTTTCTTTCTTTGGTTGAGGTCTTTCCAGCACAAAAACAGCTGAAGCAAATGCCCCTAAATCCATGACAACCGAGTATTTCTCTTTTAAACAAGGCACTCTTTCACTCTTTAAAGCTTTCGGATTTAACTGATTGCTTCCTCCGTAGATATCTTGATCGGTATTCAAAATTTCTCTGTATGTTCCCTCAAGTGGTACAGGCATACGCAAACCGATATGTTTGTTAGGGGTAAAGTTCATAACGACAAGTAACATATTTCCACCTAAATCTTGACGTATGTAGCCAAACAAACTTTGCGTATGGTTATCGACCATCATCCATTTAAAGCCACCAAATTCATAATCTAAAGTAAATAAAGCATCATATTGCATATAGATTTGATTTAATTTTTGAATAAAATGGTGGAAAGCGTCATGTGCCGGATATTGAAGAATATTCCAGCCTAAAGCCTTCTTTTCATCCCATTCCTTAAATTCACCAAGCTCATTACCCATAAAGTTTAACTTTTTGCCGGGGTGTGTCATCATGTAGACATAAAGGGTTTTTAATTGGGCAAATTTCATATCGAAATCGCCGTAAATTTTGTCAATGATAGTTCCTTTGCTGTGAACAACTTCATCATGAGAGAACGGTAAAATGAATTTCTCCGAAAAATAATAAGCCATGGAGAACGTCAAATCGTTATGATGATATTGACGATAAATCGGATCTCTTCCCATATATTTAAGCGTATCATTCATCCAACCTAAATCCCATTTGTAGTCAAAGCCTAAACCACCTTCAACAGTCGGTTTAGTAACGCCCGGATAATCTGATGAATCCTCGGCAATAGTCATTAAAGTCGGGAAATTTTCATGAAGATGGAAATTCATGCGTTTCATGAAATCCATTGCCCCATCATTGATGCCCATGTTTTTATTGCCTTTCCAAAAAATCAAATTGGAAACAGCATCAAAGCGAATACCGTCAATATGATAATATGTTGCCCAGAAATTTAGACATGACATCATAAAACTACGTACTTCTTCTCTACCTAAATCAAAATAAACCGTATCCCATTCACTGTATCTGCGATAATCATCGGGATATCCATATAAGCAACTACCGTCAAACTCATATAAACCATGAGCATCTTTAACAAAGTGAGCAGGCACATAATCCATGATGACCCCAATGTTTTCTCTATGACAAGCATTGATGAAATTCATCAATTGCTTTGGTGTACCATATCGACTTGTTGCACTATAATAGCCTGTTACCTGATATCCCCATGAACCATCAAAAGGATGCTCGGCAAGGGGCATCAATTCTAAATGCGTATAGCCCATTTTCTTAACATAAGGAATAAGCTCATCAACCATCTCATCATAGCTGAAAAATTCGCCGTCCTTTTCTGTGGTCGCTTCTTTTTTTAACTTCCATGAACCTATATGGGCTTCATAAATATTTAAGGCACGATCAAAATTGCGTGAACGATGTGCCATCCAAGGACCGTCTGTCCAACCATAATGCTCCATATCAAAAACTTTAGAAGCAGTACCCGGACGCAGTTCGCTAAAAAATCCATAAGGATCGGCCCGTTCAACGATTCTACCATCTCGCGTTTGAATACGATACTTATACATCGCCATTTCTCTAACGCCTTCAACAAACACAGTCCAAACACTGCCATCATGCTCATAGCGTTGCATCACATTGGCTTGTCCATCCCAGTTATTAAACTCACCTACAACACTAATAGCAATAGCCTCAGGTGCCCATACCGTAAATCTGACACCGTTTGTACTATTCACATTCTCAAAATGCGCACCGAATACCTCATAAGCATTCAAGCACATTCCCTGATGAAACTTCTCTAATATTTTTTGGTTTATCACACTACCACCTCATTTTTTATTATCCATGTCTTCATTATACCATAATCCCTTTTAAAAAAACATTCTTTTTTGTATGCGATTTCAAACAATTTTGATTCAATAAGATGAAACAAAAAAAGGGGTTAATTTAGCATATAAGACAAGAAGCAAATGTTCATCATTTAGTCCCTTATTTTAAACAATCCTTGATTTAGAAGCTATCTTTACATAGTTATTTAGTTTATCCGATTCTTGTCATTCTATAATTAAAATCATAAAAAAACTCAAGCGTATCATCGCTCGAGTTGTAGTCAAATGGTGCCGATACTCGGAATTGAACCGGGAGCTAAGCATTACCATTGCTTTGTTTTACCTTTAAACTATATCGGCAGTCCTAGCACATCATAACATACTTTATGTAAAATGAAAAGAAATATTTTTAGATACGCTATTCATCTAACTTTGCTATTTTACTTCTCAAGTGTAAAGGTCAGCAATTCAAAACACTCCCTAACCGTTTCTTCATCTTCTAAACTAGCTAAGGCAATCCCCGTATTGCCTAATGAAATTAAATAATTACGCTCCATGCCTCTTTGCCCCATCACTTCATAAAGATAGTATTGAATTAAACCATCTTCCTTACTATCTAGAATTTTAACAAAAGGTCCTTGGGTTGCTTGGTATAAATTATGATACATATCCATCGTCAAAAACAGACCATGAACTAATTCTTTTTCATCTTTCTCAACGCTAAATTGTCCGTTATCCTGTTTTAAAGTATGACCATCAGTTGTATTTAACTCAACTTTAATAGCATCACCGGTTTCCACATTGAACGTATAAGATTGACTTGAATGAAATGAACAAGCCCACAAAATACAAGATACTAAAATTAGCCATATTTTTTTCATACGGTTGCCCTCCTTTTACTATCATTATATAACACATACTTCTAACAATCAATTTGAATATCTACAATATCATCTATTTTGATTGGCTTTTCCAACCACAATACCCTATTTTGCCGATCGATTTTTCTTAATCTACCGCTGATACACCTATATTCTCCACCCTTTTTTTTACCATCTTCCTGAAAATAAGTAAGGGTAATTTGGGGCTGAAATTCAAGCAAACAAGACAATTCACTCATTTTCATATCCAATACGTCCTTTTGATGATCGTCTAAAACAATTCTCTGACTTGTCAATCGTCCGGCTTCCTCCACCGCTTCTTTGTGACCGGTCAATGCGGAAAAGGGCGCAAATTGAGCCGCTCTGTCTAGGATAAGCATCGGTTTATGAACCTTTGATTTGTGTCTAGGCATACTGATAATATCGTCATAATAATGAATATCCTTTTGCTTCACAATTGTTCCTCCTTATGCCTTATGTCCGCCGATGGTTTCATTTCGTTGCTTAGCGGTCGCACCCTCATCTAAGTCCATAACTTTTAAAACAGCATTTTTACCATACTTTTTCTTAATAGTTAAAGTAACTTGTTGCAAACGTTTTTCCCTTTCTAAATCAGCTTTCAGCTTTTCCTCTTTTTCATTAACATTTGTATAATCCGTGAATAAGTCTAATTGTTGCACATTTTCTTGGTAAAGCATACTTGTTTCAGGCAAAACACGATTAGCCGAAATATTAAATCTGCGAATGGTTAAATTTCGATCAACATGACTGTCAAACCATTGAATCACAGCTTTTCTCATCAAAAAAGAGGAAGATGTATATCGATCTAAATTCACTGTGCCCTTAGTATGTTTAGGCTTTTTGCGACCAAACATATCAACGGTTACAGGTCCTTTATAAGTATTTGTAGATAAATTTTCTTTGTCATAGCTTACTATAATTGTCAATTGGTTAGTCATTGATTGCTTATCCACCAGATCTAAGGCCAGGGCATCAATCATTTCCTTCATGACTAAACGAGCTTTATCAAATGGATAAGGCGCACTTAAAACTTGTCCTGTTCCGATACTTTTAGCTTCCGGTCGGTAAGCTTTAATATCTTTCATCGTACATGACTCATATCCCCATGCATGATCAATTAACAATTCCGCATTAACCCCAAACATCTGATATAACAATTCTTCATTGTAAAAGTCACGATAATCGCCAACTGAACATTTGGCGATATCTCCCATCGTATATAAACCAACCTCTTTTAATCGCTTAGCATAACCTCTGCCAACTCGCCAAAAGTCTGTCAGCGGTTGGTGATGCCATAAATACCGCCGATACCTTTCCTCATTCAACACAGCAATTCTTGCCCCGTCTTGATTGGGCTTAACATGTTTGGCAACAATATCCATCGCTACCTTACATAAATATAAATTTGTGCCTATACCGGCAGTGGCAGTAATGCCCGTTTCATCATAAATATCTTGAATAATTTTCTTAGCTAAACCTTTAGGGGTTAAATTGAAGTGCTTTAAATAATGTGTTACATCAATAAACACTTCATCTATCGAATAGACATGAATATCATCTTTTGAAGCATATTTTAAATAGATTTCATATATCTTCGTGCTATGTCTTAAATAAAAAGCCATACGAGGTGGAGCGGCAATAAAAGATAATTTCAAATACGGGTCTTTTTTCAATTCATGATCATGAAAAGATTCCCCTTTAAATGCCTTATAGCCTATTTGCTTTTGTCTTTGGTGATTGACTTCTTTGGCTTTTTGAATAACCTCAAACAATCTGGCTCTACCGGCAAGTCCGTATTGTTTTAAAGAAGGCGAAATGGCTAAACAAATAGTCTTTTCCGTTTTACTTGTATCCGCAACAACAAGGTTCGTTGTTAAGGGATCTAAACCACGTTCAACACATTCAACTGAGGCATAGAATGATTTCAAATCTATTGCCATATAAATATGTCTTTGTTCACTCATAACCATCACCACCTACTACTTATTTTACACTTTACTTAACAAATTACTAGCAGTAAATTATCCCAATTTCTCATTTTATCCAAATTTAGTTGAACATAAATATATAAGATAAAAATTTATATGTCGTTATGATATTTAACAATATCATTTTACCATCAATCAAAAGAAAATGAGGAAAGTCGGTGAACTTCATTGACCAAAAAATTGGTCTATCAATGCGATTTTAGTCATTTAATCCTTAACTCAAACATCGACCCTATATAAAATCAAGAATTCTCTACAATCTTAATCATAATCTTTGTGATATAGTCATCTGCATTGGAAATGACAAAATCATTCAGACCAACTTCATAGGCATATCCGGTAAGCTCTAAATTATTTTTGTGGGCATAATTAAGCATTTCTTGATATAAGATAGGTAATTTATCCCATGACCCTTTTTGATAACCACATAAATACTTTCCTTTTGATTTTATGAGGCTATTTGGAACAGGCTTATTGTTTAATGCAATCGTATAAATACCATCATATTGGTTAAAGTCCATCTTATACACCTTATCAAGCGAAATAAAACTCCCTATTCCCATACGCACTTGTTCTATTCTCCATATATTTTTCAAGCGATAAAAAATTTGGGATATATCATTTTCTGAAAAATCATAAGGATATACTAAAAGTGTTTCCGACTCACATTCTTCAATTCTAATCTCTTGTTTTTGTAAAGTTTCACAAAAAATTATTCTCTCTTTCTTTTTTTTCATAATGGTTTTAATATCTTTCAGTTTTTGAATTTCTTTTTCAAGTTCTTTCTCTTTAACATCGGCAATTTTTAAAAATGCATCAGAGGTAGGATTTTTCCGATAGCTTTTAATTTCTTGAATGCTCATATTTAATTCTTTCAGCATTCGAATATATTCAAAATCGATACTCTGCGAAATGTCATAATATCGGTACCCATTTTCCCCCTTGGTATGTGGGCAAAAAATACCAATCTCATCATAGTAATGTAAGGTTCTTCTGTTTACTTCATGCAGTTTTGCAAATTGAGCGGTTGTTAGGGGTCTTAATTCTTTTTTCATTTTCATTTTTTCTTTTTGTGAAGCTGAGGGGATGGCCGTACTGTCAGGCGGGGCCGGAA
>CAJUOR010000010.1 GCA_910588165.1 uncultured Thomasclavelia sp. | reverse complement strand
CACCCCATAAAAATCCTTTTGGAAAACTCATTTATTCCCTCTCCCTTCTTAATCTATGTCTTTTCCATTAGATAAACATACTTTTTGGTAATAATAGAAAGAATCTTTCTTATAACGCTGATAAGTGCCATTTCCTTCATCATCGGCATCTACATAAATAAAACCATAACGCTTTCTGATTTCACCGGTACTTGCGGAAACTAAATCAATACAGCCCCAAGTCGTATAACCTATTAAATCCACACCCTCATCAATAGCCTCACTCATCGCTTTGATATGACTTCTATGGTAATCAATACGATATGGATCATGAACTGTACCATCATCTTCTAGCACATCAGTCGCACCTAAACCATTCTCACAATTCAATAAAGGAATTTGATAACGATCATATAACTCATGTAAGAAGAATTTCAAGCCTTCAGGATCTTTAGCCCAACCCCACTCGCTG
Organism: uncultured Thomasclavelia sp.; assembly: GCA_910588165.1. Taxonomy (GTDB): domain Bacteria; phylum Bacillota_I; class Bacilli_A; order Erysipelotrichales; family Coprobacillaceae; genus CAJUOR01. The sequence continues at coordinate 37,427 of CAJUOR010000010.1, read as the reverse complement.
ACTTCAAGATATGGATTTTTCACACCACCGATTAAATTACCGCCAATCATGTCTGCATCTTTATCATGAATCGTTACTAAATTTGTAAAGTAATATGAGAATTCTAAGAAGTCCACCTTTCCTTCGGCAAGTGCCTTGGCATCTTCTTCACTTACATCAATGTGAATCCCTAACTCTTTCCACAAACGTTTAGCGTATGATGGATAATAGCCACGGATAAATGTATCAGCGCAATAATAGAAACGATCTTGCATACTTTTTTGATTCAAAATCTGATCCTTTGGATCACAAGTATATGGGTGAGTAAAAATACCCGCAACCATACAACCAATCTGTTTGTTTGGATAGTGGTCGTGTAAATATTTCACGACAAGTCCACTAGCCACTAATTGATGATGTAAACGCAAATAAGCATCTTGAACCTGTTTTGCATCGCTTTCATCAATAATTGTAAATTGGGCACAGTTAATCTCATTAAATGTACTCCAGTAATTAACTTGGTCGCGGTATTCTTCAATTGCAAAACGTCCAAATTGGTAAAACTCATCAATCAATTGACGATTTGTCCAACCGCCCATTTCAGTGACATAAAAAGCCGGCATATCATATTTGTATAAATGGACAATAGGCTCAATACCGTATTTTTGGCATTCCGCAAAAACACGATGATAAAAATCAACACCTTCCTGATTCACCCCACCGGAAATCCCATGAGGATAAATTCTTGCCCATGAAAGTGTTAAGTTAAAGGCTGTAAAGCCCATTTCGGCAAACATTTTAATATCTTCTTTGTAGTGATGATAAAAATCTGTTGCCTTATGATTAGGATAAAATTCACCCGGAATACAAGCTAATTTTGCCCCTTTAGGTAAATTTACATTATCAATGGAAGCAACTGTTCTTCCATAACTACCATCAGGCATCTGATAAGTAGCCATACGTGGCGTATCTTTTGTCCCACCTAATTGATAATCGGTCATATTCGGTGATTTTCCGCCTTCATTCCAGCCACCTTCGGCTTGGTTAGCGGAAATATCGCCACCCCATAAAAATCCTTTTGGAAAACTCATCATCTATTCCTCCTTTATAATCGCAATAGCTTCTTGAATACTGGATACTGTATAATCAGTTTGTTTTTGAATGTCTTGCGGTGAAGTTTTGAAAGTAAATGATGTATCGGCAACTTCTATCATCGGTAAATCATTATATGAATCACCAATGCCACAGACCTTCTCAATGCCTAGCAATTGTTTAAGTTTTAATAACGCTTGTCCTTTGGAACAACCGGCAGCTAAAACATCAATCGAATCAATATTCTGAAAAGCTACAACCTCGTGATAGCGTTCGTTAATCTCTTGCGTAATTTGTCTAGCTCTTTCGACCGTACTTTTAATTAAAGAAATACTGTAAAGCTCTTTTCCTTGCATATCTTCAATTGAAGATATTAAGACAGAAGTTCCTTGATTATCATCTGCGGTTATATAAACCTCATCTTGCGATAGCGTCTGACAAAGTAAAACCGTTTCGTCTTGATATGTTTCGTAAATCTCTTTAGCGATAGCATAAGATAACGTCTTGCCGTATAATAAATGACAATCTTTATCTAAAATGGCCCCACCGCTACTGACAATAAAGAAATCAGGTTGAATGATATTTTGAAGCGGTGCTAATAAACCGGCTAATGGTCGACCTGAACACATACCGAAAAGATGCCCCTGGGCTTGAAAAGAGCGGATAGCTTGGATATCGCTATCCTTAAAGCCCTTTTCTAAATTTTTAAAGTACAAAGTATTATCAAAATCGCTTGCTAAGACCTTCATTATTTTTCCCACATTTCATCAGCAGTGAAACGAATACCGGCTGATTTTCTGGCTTTAGTTAAGATATCCATCGCAATCAAACTCTTTTCCATCATCGCTTGAGCTCTAGGCATATCTTTTCCGTCAATGATGTTCACAAATTCCACAAATTCATAATACATACGATGCGTATCGCCTTGTAGATTATAATCTTCTTGTGTGCCATCATTTCTTAATAAGTGGAAATCTCTTAACTGATTAGCCGGTGTTGTGATGTTGATACAAGCTTTATCCCCTTGAATATTTGTGGAAATTGGGGCTTTACAATCTTTAGCACCAATCAACACAGCTTTAAATGTACCGTAGTCTAAAGTCATAATGCCTGATGTATCAATGCCTCTTTCGATATTGGCTTGATATTCAACATTCAATGGTTTACCAAATAATGCAACCATTAAATGCACGTTGTAAATATTCAAATCCATCATCGCACCACCGGATTTAGTATAGTCAAAAGCCGGTAAGATTGTTCCCTCTTTAAAAGCATTGTATCTTGATGAATACTGTGAGTAATTGGCTGTAATGATTTTGACATTACCGACTTCATCTAACAATTCTTTTATTTTTAAAACATTTGGTAAGTATTGAGTAGAAATAGCTTCTAACAAGAATAAACCTTCATCTTTGGCAAGCCTAGCTAATTCTTCTAATTCCTCAACTCTTGAAGTGAATGGTTTTTCACAAATAACGTGTTTTTTAGCTAATAAAGCTTGTTTAGCCATGCCATAGTGCAAATGGTTAGGTACACCTAAATAAATGACTTCAACTTCTTCATCTTTTAACATATCTTCAAAGCACTGATATGTTTTCTTAACTTGATTAGCCTTAGCCAATTCTTGAACTTTTTCATATTCAGCGGGAATAGAAGCTATGGCTTCTAATTCTACACCTTCAACATCGTGGATAAAACGAAATAAATCATTAACAATCATTCCACAACCGGTAATTCCTAATTTCATTTTATTTGACCTCCTTAGCAACCTTTGTAGCTTCTTCAATAATTCTCAATACTTCCACTACTTCTTCATCTTTGACAACCTTTTGACCACCATTGAAAATTACATCATATAAGTTATCGTAAATAATGCCATAATCTTGGATTTCAGTCGGTACTTTCTTAGTAATATCATTGCCTTCATCATCGATGTAAGATAATGTTCCCCATTTATCTTCCGGTAAAGCATCAAAGCTGATTTGAACAGGACCGTTTTGTTTACCTTGAGCACTTTGATGTCCAAGTGCCGGCATTAAGAAGCTACCTTTTCGACCATGAACGATAAATCTAGGGTAATCTAATTTAACATAGTAGCTTGTTTTAACAATAGCTTTCATCGTATCATAGAAGAAATCAATATCATAGTAATCATCTGCTTCACCCGGGTTATCGATACTGCGACAATCGTAAACAATTCTGTTTGGTTTTCCGAATTCACCGATAATCTGGTCAATTGGGTGAACAGCTAAACCGTATAAAATACCAAAGCCTTTGCGATTGGCAATAGATGGACGATAGTAATCATAATGAGATTCTACTTCTAAAATCTCACCCAAAACACCTGATTCAATGACTTTGCGAACCGTACGCATATCGGCATCGAAACGTCTATTTTGGTTAGACATCGCAACTAAACCTTTCTTCTTTGCAAAGGCAAAGACTTCTTGCGCTTCCTTAGCCGTTATAGCAAATGGTTTTTCACATAAAACGTTTTTACCATGTTCCAACGCTTGCATTGTATAACCGACATGGAAAGCATCAGGGGTATTGACAACAACTAAATTGACTTCCTTGTCATTCATCACTTCATCAATATCACTTGTGAAAGTGATGTCAGGATACCATGTCTCTCTTTCTTCATCACCAACTCTGTCTTCTTGTCTGCGGTAAATATATTTTACCTTGATCGTGTCTTTTCTTCTTTCGACATAAGGTAAGTGGTAACGGCAAACACTATTACCAAATCCAATATAAGCAACAACTAACATCTTTTAATCCTCCTGTAATATTTCTTTAATTTTTTTAATAACGCCTAGTTCTTCATTTGATGAAATAACTTCATACGCAATATCCTTAATACCCTTGGTGGCATTACCCATAGCATAAGCATAACCAACGCTTTCCAACATTTCATAATCATTCATTTGATCGCCAAATGCCGCACACTCGCTTTGATTTAGATGAAGCAAGTCTTGGAGAAATAAAATCCCAACCCCTTTATGAACATCTTGACTTTGAATATCCATCCATTCATTTCCCGAAGTCAGAATTTTTAAATGTGAGGGTAGTTCAGGTCTTATTTTTTCTACGTATTCACTGATATGAAATGATGGGTCATGAATTGAAAACTTAAAAATCTCATCTTCTATATCAGCTAAATCGGAAATCCATTCAAAAGCATCATAATGGTTTTCGATGGTTTTTTGATAGCATTGGTAATTGGCGAAAATATAAGATTTCTCTTTTCCGCAAATGACCGGCATGACTTCCGGAAAGCGACTTAAGATCTTCATCACAGTTTGAATATTGTTATCTTCAATTGAAGAACACCATAATTCTTCTTTCCCTTTCGTGATATAATTTCCATTCTCGGCAATAAAATAGATGTCATCGCTATGAGGAAGAAACTGATTATACAAATGGAGAAACTGATTTCCACTTGCCACAACAAATGCAATATCTTTCTTTTTCAACTCTTCGAATAAGTCGGAAAACTCTTGGGGAAAATTTTTAGAATTATCAAGAAAAGTTCCGTCCATATCCGTTGCTATTAACTTTATCATATGATTGAGATAATGTTTTCCCTCCTTTGCTATGTTTATTCTAAAGAAAATCAAGCCTAAAAAATAGACCTTACAAACAAAAAGAAATTCAATTTCATACAGTAATTTTAAACTGTGAAATCGAATTTCAGTTTTCATCTCATTATCGGCTTGATGTTGCCATCTGTTGCCAAGTATATGCTTTTCCTTTTAATGTAATAGCCATTTGGTAAATGTTTTCAGGCCAAGTGCCTCCACCAAAACCACCATCACCTATCGCATGAACATCACAACCGGTTTGTTTCATCCACAATGTAATCTGTCTAATGGTATCAACATCAGCTGCCTCTACATTACTATTTAAAAATGACATCGCTAATGCCCCTTGACGATGCGTATATTCAATCAAATCACGAATACGTTCCACCGTAATTCCATGACGAGAACCCGGAGCTGGGAAATCAATAATATCAGCACCGGCCGCTATCAATTGATCGATAACTTCTTTGGCATCATAGTCAGCCAAAGGATCGCCTAAGACCTTTTCGACAATACCGTCTTCCCATTTACCCGCAAAAATAAGCATATCCTCTCCGCACACTTCACGACATTCTTTAGTAGCTCTAATCACATCTTTAATCGATGTGCCACTTCCCGGATTACCGCCTAAAACAAGGAAAGAAACACCCCATTCTTTAGCTTTTAAAGCATTTTCTTTAAATACATCATGCCTGCCATTTCGTGCATTTTAGGATCATTCCAATCAATATCACTACGAGGACAGCCCATATAAATTCCTACCGGTCTTCCTTTAGCTAAAGCTTTAAGTTCAGGATAATCAAATCCTTGCATACCGTTAGCACTTCTTGGGTCATCGAAATGGAAACCATTCAACATCACCATATCCGCACCAAAAGCAAACATCAATTCCGTGCTTGTGCAAGTCGGCATCAAAAACGGACTATTCAAATAAGTTTGCCCCATCGCCACTCTTCCTTCAGATTTTAAAATAGCCTCTCTTAATTGTCTTCCCGTATAAGTCGCAATTTGACTAGGCTTTGCTGTTATTAGCCTTGTCACCTGATAATCTAATTTCATGACATTACCTCCTTTTTTCCTAATTATATCATAAGTAGCTTTCAATTAAATCACAATGGACAACTCATCAAATAGAATCGAATTTCAAAAAAATATCGTTCTCTTGAAATCGGATTTCACATTTCTGCGAGAAAACGTTTTCTCTTTCTCAAAATTATGTTAAAATAAGACCAAGTAGGTGATTAACATGATAGAAGAATTGATTCATAGAAAAAAATTAACGCCCCAAGAGGAAATTATCGTTCAATATATTCATCAACATCCCGATTGTATTCCAAGAAACAACGCTAAAGAATTAGCTCAGCTGATGTTTGTCAGCCCACCGACAATCAACCGTTTTGTGAAAAAACTCGGTTTTAAAGGTTATCATGATTTCCAAGTAACCTATATTCAAGAACACATGATGTATAACCAAACCAAAGAACGTAGAATTGATGAGAAAAGCTCTATTCAAGACATCATTGAAACCTTGCCGGATATTTATTATCACGTTTTTATGGAAACAAAAAAGCTAACTAAAACCGAATCCTTTGTAAGAACGATCAATTATATTTTACAAGCACAACAAATTGATTTTTATGCCAATGATAACAATTATGCCGAGGTGCAATCCGCTTGCTTAAAGCTATCAACCATCGGCATTCGAGCCCAAGCTTTCAATACGGTAAATGCTGCCTATTTAGAAGCGATTAAACCATCTGATGTCTTAGCTTTTGTCGTCAGTCATTCAGGTAATAATCAGACGATGATTAACGCTGCCTATACATTAAGAAAAAAACGCATTCGTGTGATTGGATTGACGGGAAGATTAAGTCCTGACCTTGAATTGATTTGCAATGAAAATCTATATATCGACTCGTATCCTCATCATTTCCCTTTTAATATCATGCTTTACGGTTTATCTATCCACTATATCATTGATATCTTAGTAACAACACTTTATTTTAAAAAAAAACGCTCATGAAAAAAACTATGAAATCTGAATAGTATGATTTCATAGTTTTCATTTTGTCTAATCTAAATCTTGCCCATCAGAAGCGATAACCTTTTTATACCAATAGAATGAATCTTTCTTCAATCTATGAAGATCGCCTTTACCTTGGTCATCTTTATCAACATAGATAAAGCCATAACGTTTATCCATTTGTCCTGTTGTAAATGAAACAAGGTCAATTGGTGCCCATGTCGTATATCCGAAAATATTAACGCCTTCTTCTCTTGCTTTCATTAGGCTTTGAATATGCCCTCTTAAATAATCAATTCTGTAATCATCGTGGATAGAGCCGTCTTCTTCAACTTTATCATAAGCTCCCAAACCATTTTCAACATCAAACAAAGGAACATCATATCTGTCATTTAAAACGTTTAACAAATATTCATAGCCGGTTGGGTCAATTTGCCAACCCCAGTCAGATGCTGCTAAGTATGGATTAGATAGATTATTTTGAGCCCCGGCAGCACTTCTTGTTTTGATTTCATCACGATGTGTTGTAACAACATTTGACATATAATATGAGAAAGCTAAGAAATCAAATTTTCCTTCCATTAAATCTTTTTTATCTTCTTCACTGATTTCTAATGACACATTGTTTTCTTTCCAAATTCTTGATGCATATGAAGGATAGTAACCTCTAACCATCGTATCCGCACAATAAGCAAAAGTATTTTGGAATGTTTTGTAACTTAACATAACGTCCTGTGGATCACAAGTATATGGATAGCAACATACGCCGGCAATCATACAACCTACTTTAAGATCTTTATCAATTTCATGAGCGACTTTCGTTGCTCTTGCGGCAGCTACCATTTGGTTATGCAATTGGGTAAATGAAACTTGTTTACCGTCTTTTCCTTCAAAATGAAGTAGAATATTGATTTCATTGAAAGTTAACCATTTATCGACTAAATCTTTGTATTCTGTAAAACAAACTCTGGCAAATTCAACGAATTGGTCAATCATTGCTCTATTTTCCCAGCCACCATAAGTTTCTTCTAAGTAGACAGGCTCATCATACTTATATAAAGTAATAACCGGATCCATGCCGTATTTGCGACATTCTTTAAATAAGTTGCGATAGAATTCTACACCTGCTTGATTGACACCACCCTCAACACCATGAGGATAAATTCTTGCCCAAGAAACAGTTGTATTGAAAGTTGTAAAGCCCATTTCGGCTAATAGAGCAATATCTTCTTTATAGCGATGATAGAAATCAATACCCTCATGGTTAGTGTATCTTACATCATCAAATAAAACATATTTCGCACCTTCTGGCAAATGTTCAAATTGCCTCATCTTTCCTCTTGTACCATCAGCATTCAAATAATGAATATAGCGACGGTCGGTAGTTGTTCCGGGATCACCGAAATCTACTTGTACAGGACTTTTACCATCTTCGTCCCATGCACCTTCACATTGAGCGGCACTAATTGAACCACCCCATAAAAATTTTTCTGGAAATGCCATTTTTTTATCCTCCGTATTTTTCTTGATCTTGTTCTATATTGCCTTTATGTTGCAAAGATAAATCTGTGTATTGCATAATTTCAAATTTATTGCCATCGGGATCATGAACCCACATTTGCCACGTTTCAGATTGCCCTTTATTTGGTTCAATATCAATCTCTACTCCTGCCTTAACAAGCTCTTCTCTTGCTTCATGGATATCATCTACCATTAAGGCAAAGTGAGAATATCCTAAATGCGTGTCAGGTTTGATATATTCGCCTTGTCCATCAGCTTTAGGGAATAATTCTAAATATTGACCGGGAGCTAATTCGATAAAGATATACGCAATATCTTTCGGATTGGTTTCAGCTCTTTTAGCCCACGCCCCACGGCTACTCTTTCCTTTATAGGCTTCATAACGCATAATAATTTTAGCTTTTAAACCTAACTTATTTTCATAGAAATCTCTCATTTCATCTAATTGATCTGTATAGAAAGAAAGATGCATCACTTCATTAAATTTCATATTTTTCCTCCATTGCTTTTCTTATACGCTCTACTAGTTTAACACAATTGATAGAATCTTCTAAAGTCATTCTCGGACTTTCATATAAATGTTTGGCTAAACAATGATGAACTTCTTCTATTTCCGTATAGAAATCATCATGGATATAAGCTTTGGTTATTTTATAAGGTTGTTGTCCATGCTTTTTAATCGTTAATTCTGAAGGTCGGTAAAATGGTACACACTCTATTTGCCCTAATGTTCCTTCAATGACCATCAACGGTGTTTTCGCTTCGTTCATCGCCATTTCCAAATAACCTTTTTGTCCGTTTGTAAAAGAAATAGCCACATAGTCATGACAGTCAACCCCACGCTCAAAAACTGTTTTGACATCAACATTTTGAATCGGAGCATGGATATAATCCAATAAACTGGCAATATTGTAACTTCCGACATCGTTTAAAATGCCGCCTTGTTCTTTTTCAAATAAATATCTTGTGTTTGAAGCCTGAGATATATCATAACAGAAGCGGTTCTCAAGCTTCACGATATCACCGATAACACCATCAGCTAACTGCTGCTTTAATTCCAAAACAGCCGGAACAAAACGGGTCTTCATCGCTTCCATAAAGAAAACGTGCTTCTCTTTAGCGATAGTTGCCAACTCTTCCATTTGCCAAGCATATAAAGTTGCGGGCTTTTCACACAAAACCGCTTTGCCACATAAGAGAGCTTGTTTTGCCCATTGATAATGTGAATTGTGCCAAGTTGCAATATAAACGACATCAACATTTTCATCATGCAACAGTTGATTGTAGTCTGCATAAACCTGAATATCCGGAAATCTTTTTTGAAATTCTTCACGCTTAGCTTCTGTACGTGAAGCAACCGCATATAATTTTCCGTTCTTGCTGTAAGACAGACCTTCAATAAAACGCTGCACGATATTTCCGGCACCAATCGTACCCCATCGAATCATTGTTTTCTCCTTCTAAAAAAAGAATACATACAACCATTGGTATAAATCCATATTCTAAAATGTTAAATATGACTTGTTAACATTAAACACTTACCAAACAAAATAACTGTAATCTTCCCAATGTTGAAGTTATTCTTCTTTTCCCTATATTCTATTTTTGTTTATCTTCAATTTCCTTTAACATATCAATACGAACTTGATGTCTACCACCTTCGTATTCACCTGTTAACCACGCATCTACAATCATTTTAGCTAATTCTATGCCGACAACTCTAGCACCGAACGCTAACATATTGGTATCATTGTGTTCTCTTGATAATCTAGCTGAATAAGGTTCACTGCAAGTAACACAGCGAATACCGTTCACTTTGTTGGCAGCTAATGAAATACCTACACCTGTTCCGCAAATAACGATTCCTTTATCTACTTCACCGGATACAACGGCATTTGCCACTGCTTCACCGGATACAGGATAGTTAAATCTTTCTGTACTATCTGTTCCGAAGTTCACAACTTCATAGCCGTATTTTTCTTCAATATATTTGCTGATTTCCTTTTTGTATTCTACAGCAACATGGTCATTTCCAATTCCAATCTTCATTTTTCTACTCCTATCTATTGACACTTGCCATTCTAAAGTAAGTGTACTGTCTTCCTTTTAACGATACAGATAATTGGTGAATATTTTCCGGAGATGTACAGCCACTAAATCCACCATCTCCAATCGCATGGATATCTGCCCCTGTTTCTTTCATCTTTAAGGCAATTAAACGAATGGTATCAGGATCGGCACATTCTACTGAGCTATTTAAGAATGTCATGGTTAATGTCCCTGGTTTATAACGATGAACAAACTCAACGAGTTCTCTAATCATTTCCACACTAATCCCATGTCTTGAACCCGGTGCCGGTAAATCGATGCAATCTACGCCGGCATCAATCAGTTCTTTGATAACCTCTTTTGCATCGTAGTCAGCTAATGGATCGCCTAATACTTTTTCTACAATCCCATCTTCCCATTTGCCCGCGAAGACAAAGATTTTATCTTGATACTTCGCTTTAATTCTTTTTGTGGTTTCTATTACATCACGGATAGATGTTCCGCTTCCGGGATTGCCGCCTAAAACAATGAAATTCGCACCTAACTCAAGGCACTTTTCGACGTGCTCGTCGCTTGCCAACATACCTTCTCGACGATACAAAGCTTTCTTGCCACCATCTTCACTTCCGGCTTTAGGACAACCTAGATAAATACCGATAGGTCTTCTGCATTTAGCCTTTAATTCCTGAAAAGATAAACCACACAAGCCCGGATTATTATCAAGATTATCTAAATCAAATGTATTCAGCATAACCATATCAGCCCCAAAAGCAAACATTAATTCGCTATTTGTGACACCTCTTACAAGTCCTTGACCTGCAAACAATAAATGCTGTCCCATCACAACACGACCTTCAGACTTAAAAATGGATTCTTTTAAATCCATTGGCGACATTTTCATGATTTCATCGCCTGCCGCACTAATCAATCTTGGTACTGCCATTTTCTAATCTCCTTATAATTGTCTTAATTCCTGACAAATGGTTTGATAACTCTTGCCCTTACCAAACAAAGCACTTGTGCCTAAGATAAAACCTTCTACACCGATTATAGATAATTCGGCAATCTTTTCAGGAGAGCAGGCCCCATCGATCATCACTTTATAACCACCGTAATTTTGAGCCTCATCAACAAATTTTTTAAACTTAGGGGTTACAAAATCCAAATATTTTTGACCTGCAAATCCTGGATTGACACTCATTAACATGACATAATCGCATAAATACAATAGTTCTTTAACACTTTCAAATGAAGTTCCGGGATTTAAAGCAATTCCCGCACTTGCACCTGCATCTTTGATTTTCTGTAATGTCCGACACGCATGGGGATCTGTTTCCGGATGAATATAAATAATTTTTGCACCGATACTCGCAAACTTTTCAACATAATCACCGGGATTTACAACCATCAAATGTACATCACACGGCTTTGTTGCAGTTTTACAAATATATTCAATATCCTGCAATCCCATTCCAAAGTTAGGAACATAGCTGCCGTCCATCACATCAAGGTGGAAAATATCAATGCCACCAGCTTCTAAATCTTTAATTTCTTTTTCCAAATGTCCAAAATTAGCACACATCATACTTGGACATAATAGTTTTTCCATAAAGCACTCCTTTCCGTTTTTATGGTTATGGTAAAACGACTTTATTATATTTATACGGGGGTAATCGTTTACCTAGCTATATTGTAATCTCTGACGATAGTCGTTTCCATATATTTTAATGACACATTATGTGCCATGAAAGAATGTTATTATTGATGATGAGTAAACGTTTTAATTAGGCTTGCTTTTTTCTGTTTTTAATTTATAATAAATTATATGGAGTGTGGAAGAACATGGAAAAGAAAAAAAATATTTCAATTAAAGAAATTGCTAAATTGGCAGACGTTTCAGTAGCAACTGTATCACGAGTCATCAATAATAACGGACGTTTTTCTGAAGAAACCAGACAGCGCGTTGAACAGATTATTAAAGATTACGGATACACGACAAATATGGCTGCCAAAAGCTTAAGAATGGCTAAATCAAAGTCTGTCGGTCTGATTATTCCTAACATCGATAATGAATGGTTCTCACAATTAACTTTAGAAATTGAAAAACATTTTTTTGAAAATAACTATTCGGTCTTTATCTGTAACACCTCACAAGATGAAGCAAAAGAAGTTGCCTACTTTAAGTCTTTAGATTCTAAGATGGTAGATGGCATCATCTGCATCTCCGGTATCGAAGAAATTCCGACAAATATCTTAACAAGAGATATCCCGATTGTCTGTATCGACAGAAAACCAAAAGACCACAGCAATGCCTATTACGTTGAGTCCAATCACTATAGCGGGGGGTATCTTGCGACAGAGGAACTGATTAAACAAGGTTGTCAAAAGATTGCCATTGTATCAAGAAATAAAACCCTCTCAGTTAATAAACAGCGTTTAGAAGGTTATCGCCAAGCATTAAAAGATTATGGATTAGAGGAAATCAAAGACTTACAAATCCTTTTAGATGTCAACCAAGCCAATTATGAAGGCTCAAGAGTGGCTATCAATCAGCTGATTAAAAATAAAATTAAATTTGACGGCATCTTCGCAACAAATGACTGGCGTGCCTATGGCTCACTTATCGCCTTATTGGAAAATAATATTGAAGTGCCTAAGCAAGTTAAAGTTATTGGATTTGATGATATTTTCATTTCCCAATCAAGCCACCCTTCCATCTCAACTATAAAACAAGATATTCCTACACTTGCCAAAACAGCGAGTCAACTCTTATTTGATTTGATGAATGATGTAGCTATCAACGATGAACAAAAGCGTTATATCATTCCTGTCGAAGTCATTAGAAGAGATTCCACAAAAAAATGACAACATTTAAACCGACCTTACTCCATTAGATTTTTAATCTAACTTAGCAAGGTCGGTTTTTAGCATGCTATCTCTTTTATTAACTACTGTTGACTTTCTTTTTTGATTAAAGCCTGATACCAATAAAATGAATCTTTAGGTGTACGTTGAAGTGTCCCACTACCATCATCATTTCTATCGACATAAATAAACCCATAACGTTTTGACATCATACCCTCAGTTGTCGAAACAAGATCCATCGCTGCCCAAGTTAAATAACCGATAACATTGACGCCATCTTGAATTGCTAATTTCATTTGTTGAATATGTTTAGCAAGATAATCAATGCGATACTTGTCATGGATTTGCCCATCTTCGACTTTATCATAAGTACCTAAACCATTTTCTACAACCAAAATCGGTATTTCATAACGCTCATACATATTGTTCAACATGATACGGAAGCCTTCCGGATCAATCGTCCAGCCAAAAGCAGTTTTCTCTAAGCATGGATTAGACGTAACCCCTTCATGTGAAGCTAAACCACTCTTATAATAAGACACAGCAATGAAATCAAGGGTATTTTCCTTGAGAATTTCTAAATCCTCTGCTTTCATCTCAATCCCATACTCTAACATTTCCTTAAGAAAATAATATGGATAGCGTCCTTTTACCATCACATCAGTATAGCGATTATTGCTTCTTTCACTTTCAACCATTAACTGATAATCTTTTGGAGATGAAGTTAGTGGATAACAAGGCGTGCCGGCAACTTCACAGCCGACCTGAAGCGTTGGGTCAATTTCATGACAAATTTTAACCAACCATGCGTTAGCAAGCAATTTGTGATAAGCACATTGATGTAATACTTGTTCACGATTTTCTCCTTGTTGAACAATCGCCCCACCAACCATATATAAAGCATGATTCATCACATTGATTTCACAAAAGGAAATCCAATATTTAACTCTATCATGATACCTCTTGACAATTGTTTCCACATATTTTTGGTATAGTTCAACTGCTTTACGATTCGCAAATCCGTTATATTTCTTCACAAGCCATAATGGCATATCGAAATGAATTGTCGTAATGACAGGTTCGATACCATGTTTGATTAACTCATCAATCACGTTATCATAAAACTTTAAACCTTCTTCATTTTCAACCATATTTTCATCTAGGAACACACGTGACCATAAAACCGAAAATCTTAAAGCCTTTAAGCCTAATTTCGCATATAGCGCAATATCTTCTTTATAGTGTGAATAAAATTCTACACCTACTTGTGATGTATAGTTATCTTGAGGCTGTTGATTGATATAAATACCGGGATTGTTCATAAAAGAAAATCTTGTATCTTTTCCTTGAGGAATGACATCAACGACGGTAGCACTGCGTGAAGCAAAACCACCTTCGCATTGTCCGCCACTAATGGAACTTCCCCATAAAAACGGCTTATTCATTGTCATCTAGGATTTTCTTCGTGGAAGAACATCCTACCCCAGCTCTATCAATACCTAATTCGATAAGCTCAATCAGTCTTTCTTTTGAACGGACACAACCTGATCCCTTCACTTTAATTTTCCCGTTAGCTTCTTTGACAATCAATTCAATCACTCTAGGTGAAGCCCCTTCAATATGATCGCTTTTAAAATATCCCGTAGAGGTTTTCACAAAATCCGCCTTTCCGGCAATACAACAAGCCACAGCATCTTTGATTTCATCATCGTTTAAAGCATCTGACTCGATAATAACTTTTAAGCTAACCCCATGCTGATGACAAACCTCTCTGACAGCTTTGATTTCATCAGTAACTATATCTAGTTGATGACTTTTAATCAAACCGTAATTGGCAACTAAATCAATTTCAAAAATATCACCTTTCGCAATAATCGCTTGAGCTTGAGCAACCTTTGAAGCTTTATGACTTTGCCCAAATGGAAAATCACAAACGACGCATAGCTTAACATTTGAGTTTAGAATACATTCCTTCGCAATATCAATGACAGAAGGGTTAACGCAAACACTTTTACAATTATAATTAACACCTATCATGATATTAGCTTTTAATTGCTCAAGGGTCATTGCCGGATCTAAAACAGCATGATCGATAAAGCTCGCTAAATAGTCTTGAGAATATTCTTTCATCATAACCTCCTATTTAATTTACGTCTTGCGGTCATTTTTTAATATTCGATATTGTTTTCTAAATCTTCTCCGTTGGTTTGAATCACTTTTTGATACCAATAGAAAGATTTCTTTTTATATCTTCTCAAATCCAGTAAGTCTTTAAAATCTCGATTGACGTAGACAAAGCCATATCTCTTACGGATTTCTTTGTGGCTGCTCAAAAAGTCAATCGGACTCCAAGCTAAATATCCCATTAAATCAATTCCGTCTTCATCAACAGCTTTCATTAAGCTTGCGATGTGTTTTTGATAGTAAGCAATACGCTTGTCATCATAAACTTTACCATCGACTAGTTTTTCATCAATTCCTATACCGTTTTCAACAATGAATAATGGTTTTTGATAACGAGAATATAAATGGATTAAGGCATATCTTAAGCCTTCATTGTCAATTTGCCAACCCCATTCATTTGCCTTGTAGTAGGGATTTTTTTGACGGCGAGAATCATATAAAATAGCATCTTCTAAAGCGATAGGATCTTGAATATCCGCAAAAGAAGATTGAACAGCACTTTGATAATAAGAGAACGTCAAATAATCTAGTTTTTGGGCTGACTGTTCGATAATCGATCTTTCTTCTTGACTAAAATCAACTTCAACATTTCTTACTTTCATATAGTGTTCAAAGTAATATGGTAATTTCCCGCTTGTCATAATATCGAATGTCAATTCATTAACCATCTTATTCTTAAAATCAGCGGCAATCACATCTTCAGATTGACAAGTCATCGGATAAAATGGTGTATAGTTAATCATTCCGGCAACTTGGGCTTGAGGATCGATTCGCTTAATCGCTTCTACTGCTTTAGCGTGGGCGACTTGGGTATTGATCGTTAATTGTGAAAATAATTCGGCTTGGCTCATATTTTCAGGTTTAACTGCCCCGGCAACTAACTGTGGTCCTAATGGTGCCGTGTTGACTTCATTATAAGTAATCCAATATTTAACCTTGCCTTTTAAACGTTCAACCACGCTTGCAACGTGCATGGCATAAAAATCAATGACTTCTTTACTCAAAAACCCGTTATAGTTTTTAGCTAAGTAATCGGGCATATCGAAATGAACTAATGAAACGACCGGTTCAATGCCTTTTGATTTCATATAGTCAATCATATCTTCATAATAATCTAAGCCCTTTTCATTTGGCTGTTCATCATCTCCGTTAGGGTGAATTCTTGACCAAACGACTGAGAAACGGTATGCCTTAAAGCCCATCTCTGCCATTAAATCAATATCTTCTTTATAATGATGATAGTGATCAGTCGCAACACTTGTATCACAAAACATCGGTTCAATGCCGGGTTCCGGTGTAACGACTAAGGTATCATAGACATTTAACCCTTTACCATCTTCAAGGTAACCGCCTTCGGCTTGGACATTACTTAATGCCGCTCCCCATAAAAAATCTTTTTTCATCGTTATCACCTCTAATATTCAATATCATTTTCTAAGTCTTTACCGTTGGTTTTAATCACTTTTTGATACCAATAGAAAGATTTCTTTTTATATCTCTTTAAGTCCAATAAGTCTTTAAAATCTCTATTAACATAGACAAAGCCATATCTTTTACGGATTTCTTTGTGACTACTCAAAAAGTCGATCGGACTCCAAGCTAAATATCCCATTAAATCAACACCGTTATGCTCTACAGCTTTGATGATACTAGAGATATGTTTTTGGTAATAACCAATACGTTCATCATCGTAAACTTTGCCATCGACCAATTTTTCATCAATCCCAATACCGTTTTCAACAATAAACAATGGCTTATGATAGCGATGGTAGAAGTCAACTAAAGAATATCTTAAGCCTTCTTCATCAATTTGCCAGCCCCATTCGTTAGCTTTATAGTAAGGATTTTTTTGACGGCGATGATCGAATAAAATCGCATCTTCTCTTTCGATTAAGTCTTCAATTTCAGAGAAAGATGATTGAACATTGCTGCGATAGTAAGAGAATGCCAAGAAATCTAATTTCTCAGATGAGTCTTTAATCACACACTTTTCATCTTCATTAAGCGGAATTTCAATATTTCTATTTTGAGCATATGTTTTGAAGTAAATCGGTAATTCACCGAAAACCATCGTGTCATAAGCATAGTAATTATGTAACTTGTTTTTAAAATCAGCTGCTAAAATGTCTTCCGCCTTGCAAGTCATTGGATAAAATGGTGCGTGTCCAATCATACCACCGACCTTGGCTTGAGGATCAATACGCTTGATAGCCTCAACTGCTCTTGCATGGGCAATTTGAACATTGGTACTTAATTGCACAAACATTTCCTGTCTTGTCATGCCTTCGGGAAGATAAGCCCCCGCAACTAAATCACTTTGTGAATAAGCTAAGTTAATCTCATTATAAGTCAACCAATATTTAACCTTACCTTTTAAACGCTCAACCACTCTTGCAACGTGTCTTGCGTAAAACTCAATGACTTGTTTATTCATAAAACCATTATATGCCCTTAAAAGATGATCGGGCATATCAAAATGAACTAATGAAACGACCGGTTCAATGCCTTTTGATTTCATATAGTCAATCATATCTTCATAATAATCTAAGCCCTTTTCATTTGGCTGTTCATCATCTCCGTTAGGGTGAATTCTTGACCAAACGACTGAGAAACGGTATGCCTTAAAGCCCATCTCTGCCATTAAATCAATATCTTCTTTATAATGATGATAATGGTCTGTCGCAACACTTGTATCACAAAACATCGGTTCAATGCCGGGTTCAGGTGTAACGACCAAAGTATCATAAACGTTTAAACCTTTGCCATCTTCAAGATAGCCACCTTCGGCTTGCACATTGCTTAATGCCGCACCCCATAAAAAATCTTTTTTCATTTTGTCCCTCCTATTTTGTGGTCATCATAATAACCATATTCCCGTTCATCACAACCTTTTGATGAACCGGTATCAAGAAATTATCTCCGACTTTTACTTGTTGATTATCAACACTGCCTTCGCCTTTGACAACTGTCGCAAGTTGATAATGATTTGACTGGTATTCATTTTCTCCTGTAATCTCTAATTTTGTTACCGTAAATGAATCATTTGACATGAAAACGGTTTGTTTTCCGTTTGCCATTTCTGTTATAATAGGCTGAATATTGTTTTCCATATCTTCCTGATTGTAGGATAAACAATCAATCGCCTCATCTAAATGCAATTCTCTTTCATTACCTTTATCGTCTTTTCGATGATAATCATAAAAGCGATAAGTAATATCTGTCGCTTGTTGAATTTCATAAACAACACTGCCTTTTCTTAGGGCGTGCAATAGTCCTGCCGGTAAATAAACAAAATCATCTGTATGTACATCTAAATGTCTGATTAAATCGTCCCAACGATCTTGTCTGATATATTCATACAATTCTTTTTCATCTTTGGCATTATGTCCATAGACGATGTTTGCCCCTTCTTTTGAATCAATAAAATACCATGCTTCGTTTTTTCCCGAAGAGAAACCTTTCTTTTGGGCGTGTTCTTGATCTGGGTGAACTTGAATACTTAAATCATCTTCCGGTCCTACAAGTGAAATAATGACAGGAAACTCTTCATTTGGACAACCGAATAATTCTTGATGCTCATCCCATAACTCTCTTAATGTTTGGCCAAGAAAAGGCTCACTCATACAAACTGTAGAAGCATCTTTCTGGGCACTAAATGACCATGATTGTCCAATTCCTTCAGGAAATTCAGCATATCCAAAATAATCTTTAACCAATGTATGTCCCCAAATGGCAGGACGTGGAATCGGTTTAAAAAATAATACGTTCATCTTCTAACCTCCATGTATTGAAAAAAAGGCATTATCCCCCATAAGTAAATAAAGCAAATAAGCCCATAATCGTTGCAAATATAGATAAAGCGTTCCCTAATTTAACTGCACTGGGTTGGAGCTCAAATCCATATCGTTGTTTAATATAAAGATTGGTCTGTTTTGCCTTGGTTGCGTGATAATCACCTAACAGGGCAAACACAACAACGGCAATTCGCATCGCTAAACTTGTACCGATACCTTTACCAATTAAATTCCATGGAAAAATGGCTAATGCTAAAGAAACGCACGCCGCAATCAAACATGCCGAAATATATGGGTTTTGGATATCGTCATGTTTTTGACGCATCTCTTTTTGCTTTTTAGACATATTTTGTTGCGTAACTTTTTCCTTCTCTTTATTTTCCTTATATTTCTCAGTATAACTTCTCTGCTTCACTAAAATGACTTCTGCCCCACAATTCTCACAAAACTGAGCTGTTTCTTTAATTTTTGTACCACATTTTCGACAATACATCATTAACACCTCTCTATTTCAAAATAACTTGAGATAAGTTGGCTAGGGCTGTAAACAGACTAAGACAAATAGAAACATAAGCAAAACCACTATTTCCATTGGCTTCAAAACCTTTAGACTTATCTTTTTTATCAACATATAAAGATAAAACACCGCAAATAATTGCACCAATATATAATACAAAACTGATATAAAACGGTACTGTTTCATTCAAACCAACTGCTTGAAATACCGTTCCTAAAATAAAGTCAAAACCAAATAATCCGGTCAACAATAAAAGGAGTCCTAAAATTGCCCAATTATTCTTACGAGGATTTTTCTTTAATTTCACTTCCTCTTTCTCATTCTTATCTTGTTTTCCGTCTAACGATTTTCCACAATAAGTACAAAATACAGAATCATTTGGTAAATCTTTTTGACAATATGGACATGTTTTCATATAACTTTATTCCTCCTTTATGAGTGAAAGAAGGCTTTCCTAAAAAAGCCTTCTTAATTTCAAATCTTTACTTATAACTTATATTAAGCTCCTGCTTCCATGTTTGCAAGTTCTGATTTTTCATAAGCTTTCCAGAATGGATAGAAGATAACTAAACCGATAGCAAAGTTAATGAATACGATAACTAAACCACCGATAGATCCACCGGCACCGATATATCCTAAGATAGGAGATGGTGTTGCCCATGGTAAGCTAACATAAAGTTTACCAACGAAGCCGATATCAGTCAAGAAGTAAGTTAAAGCACCGGTTAAAGTATGAGTTAAAACAAATGGAACTAATAAGAAACCATTCATAACAACAGGTAAACCGAACATGATTGGTTCAATGATACAGAATACTGCTGGAGGTAAACTTACAGTTGCTAAAGTTTTTAAGTGAGGCAATTTCTTGCTTGACATATACATATAAACTAAGATTGGCCAACAAGATGATACCCACTGAGATAAACGGCAAAGGTTCCCTGTCCAAACGTGCGGTAAATCTTTAACAGCCACACCGGCCATAAATGCTTCATTGTTTTCGATATTCCATGTATTAACGAATGCACTTGTAACTGCACCGGTGATATTATCACCATGTAAACCACAAGTCCATAACAATGCAGATAAGAATTGTTGTAATGTGTAAACAAAGATATTATCTGCAGCACTCATAACAGGTAATAACATTTGTCCAACTAATTCAGGAATGTTGATATCAGCGATTGTTCTAACGCCCCAACATACAACAGCGATGAAGAAGTAAGGAATGATTGCTGAGAAACTGTCTGAAATTGCAGGAGGTACAGAATCAGGTAATTTAATTCTGATGTTATGTTTATAACATTGATCGATAATGTTAATAGAAATAGCACCGGCAATCATTGCAGTGATAACCCCTGCTCCACCCCAGTAAGTTATTTCTAATGCTGAAGGTCCAGCTACACCATCAACGAATAAATTTCCTACACTGTTGTAGTTTAATAAGATAAATGCGAAGAATGCACCAACTGCACCGGTAGTTTTGTTAATGCCTTTAGCATTAGCATATTCAGAACCGAATGCGATAACGATATAAACCGCCATGATGCTCATTGATAAGCTGTTGATTAACGCAAAATCCCCAGCCCATGGTTTTAAGAATGGAATTAAAGCTGTTTCAGTTAAGCCACCATCAGAACATAACAAGAAGATTACTAAGAAAATAGAACCTACCATTGTTACACCGATAGAACCAACCATCGCATTAACGATAGATCTAACAAATGGAATATTTCCGAATTTTGTCATTGGTCCGGCGATTCTGTCAACTTTTTCCATTAACGAGTCCATAAAAGACTTCTTTTCAGTAGACATAAATTTTTTCTCCCTTCGTTTTAAATTTTTAAGAAAGCGATTTAGGTAATCGTTTTCTCTGTCCACAATCATTGTAACATAACTCTTCTTTTTTTCTATATAAATTATTGTCATAAGATATGACATTTTTTCATAATTTTGTGGTTAAATAATTAAAATCACCCATAAAATCAATATAATTTGAATATTACAACTAAAATTAGGGTATGCTGTAAGAAGTAAAATAAGGTCTATTTTATCGATTATCAAAGCACTATTTTCAGAAATAAATCATTTTTGAAGAGTAATCGTTTACATTCCTTGATAATGTTGTTATAATTGTACAAAGGGTGATGAAAATGAAACTAAGTAAGAACGAATCGAATATTTTAAAACTACTGATTTCTTCACAAGATTACATTACAACTTATGATATTGCAACTTCAACAGGTATTAACCGCCGTGTCGTAAGGGAAGAAATGGTTCGTGTTAAACAGATTTTGGAATCATTAAATCTGTCATTGATTTCCAAACCGTCAAAAGGTTATTTGATTGAAACAAAATCAACGGAAACTATTTCATTTATTCATCAGCTTATCAATGAATCAAAAAAAGAGAAAGAAACTTTATTTCCTACCTTACCCCATGATCGTCAAGATTACATTCAAAAAAGATTAATTGATGCCCAAGACTATATTAAAATCGACACCTTAGCAGATGAACTTTTGATTAGCCGTTCAACTATCTCGAATGACATTGCGGCAATTAGAAAAGGCATCAAAAAATACAATCTTTTCATTAAGCAAAAACCAAATTACGGTATATGTATCTGTGGTAATGAAATGGATCAAAGAAAAGTTTTAGCCGATCATTTGTTTACAAAATTAAACAAATCTGAAATGTTTTACGCGTTTATTGATAGTTATACCAATAGCGATGATTATCAAATTATTCAATACATTAAAGACTACAAGATTGAAATGAGTGACATTGGCTTAAACGACTTTTTATTATGTCTATCTATTTTTATCATGCGTGGTTTACAATGCCACCCTATCTTAGAGCCTGCTTTAGAATTCGAGGGCTTCATTAACAGAAGCGAATATCAGGTTGCCCTTAAAATCAGCGAATTTGTTTATCAGAAATTTCAATTAAAATTTAATGAATATGAAATCCAGCACATTGCCTTATTACTGATTTGTAAACGTTCAACCAAAGGCTTAGCTCCAACTAGTAACACCTATGCAATTCAAATTTCCCAATGTATTATTCAAGAAATCAAAAAACAGACTCTTATCTTGATAGAAAACGAGCGTTTACATCATTCACTTCCGCTCTATGTTGAGTCTGCCCTAATTCGTCAAAAATATAATGAAAAAATAAGAAATCCGCTTTATGAAGATATTAAGCTCGCCTATCCTTTAGCATACGAATTAGCTCTAATCGCTTCATCGGTCATTGAGAAATTTTCTAACCATCAACTCTCTAGCAGTGAACTCGCTTCTTTTGCCACTTTATTTAATAACGCTATTCATAATCAGAGATATCAAAAGAAAAGAGTCTTATTATTAAACGCTTTAGGATATAGCTCTGAAAATTTATGTAACTTCTTAATTAACGAGAATTTCTCTAATCGTTTAGTTGTAACAAAGACAATTCAATACTACAAGCTCAATGAAGAAAACCTCAGTCAATATGATTTGATTATTACACCGATTCCTATCCACAAAGATTTGCCTATTCCATGTATTCAAGTAACTTACATGATTAATCAAGATGATATCAATAGAATCAATAATCATATTTCATATCTTTTCAATAATCAAAATCTTGTCTACTATTTTCACCCCAAGCTCTTTACTAATCATAGTAAAGTAAAGAATAAAAAAGGTGCTATCACACTTTTTTATCAGCTGTTACAAAACTGTTATCCTGTATTAAAAGAAACATTTAAAACTAACATGATGAATAAAAGCTATTATACACTAAAAGTTTTCGCTGACTTTGTCGGTGTTATCCGCCTTAATAAGCCAATCAGTTGGCAAAACCTGATTTCTGTCATTATGTTAGACCAACCTATTGTATGGGATAATGAAACCTTGCAAATCATTATTTTATTTGCTTGTCCTGATACTGATAACATTATGTATAATACCCTTTATAATACTTTTGTCCATTTATCCGAGGACCAAGAAGCTTTAGCTGAAATTTTAAATCACCCCGAATATACTCGCTTCTTAGAAATTATTCAGAAGCATAAATAGGATATGGTATCCATAGCGGTACCATATTTTTTTTATAAATGATATCAAGGAAAGTTGCTTTTAGGTAAATTAAAAGATATTTGCCATCATTGTGCAAATACCTTATCAAACTAGCTTTTGTTTTTAGGATTTCTTTCAGTCAAACCAAATTTGATTTTTAAACCTTCAAAATCTCTATCAAGAGCAGGTAAAACCGTTTCATATTCTCCTAGATATTGTTCTACTATCCTATCTCATCTTCCACAGCTATACCATGCTTTGCAAAAAACTGTACTATTCGATCTGCAATTTTAAAAGCCCATGTTTTCAACCAAATATCCTCATCATAAAGAACGCCTCCTCAGCAAAGTTTTTCCTCATCAATTTTGCTAAGCTAAAAATATTAAGCTTTAAGCCTTCTTCTAAAAAAACTACAACCAAATCCCATACTAAAACGCATTGGTATCATGACGCTTGTATCATCTAAAATAATCCGCGTACAAATAATTTAATGATGGATTAAATCTCGCATCATATACTTTTTCATAAATAGGCTTCTTTTACTTGAATATGATTAAATCAATGTAAATTGATACGCAATCATGCCCGCTGCAATGGCAACATTGAGTGACTCGGCTTTTTGAATGGGAATATACATCGCCCCATCACACTTACGGATAGTTGAAGCCTTCACACCATTCCCCTCATTCCCTAAAACAAAAGCCATTTTAGGTTCTGAAATATAGCTTTTAATCGACTTAGCCTCATGTAAAGCTGTTGCATAAACTTTAAACTGATGTTGTTGAAGTTGAGCAATGGCTTTTTCTAAATTAACTTGCATAATAGGTAAATGAAAATTAGCTCCTTGACAAGCTCGCAAAAGCTTATCATGATATAAATCCACACTATCTTCACTTAGTAGAACCCCATCAAAGTCCATAGCTAAGGCAGTTCTGATAATCGTACCGATATTGCCCGGATCTTGTAATCCGTCTAATAAAAACAATCGCTGCATTTGCCCAAAATCAAATGTTTTCTCAACAAAAGAACATAGTGCTATAATTTTTTGAGGCGTCTTGGAAAATGCCAGCTTTTCTAAAACCGGACTTGACACTTCTGTACATACACCGTGATAATTTTGCGGAATTTTCGTTTTATCTGTGTAAAACACCTCTAAGACAATCCCTTGTTTAGCAGCTTCTTCAACTAAATGCTCACCTTCCGCAATAAATTGTCTTGTCTGCATACGATATTTTTTTTGTTTCAATTTAGCGAGCTGTTTAATCCGTTCATTACTCGTTGACTGAATCATCTCCGGCACCTCCTTTTTTTAAGTATTGCATAGATGTTTGATATAAATCATCATGAGCATAGACCCATGTATAAAAATCTTTAGAATGGTTAGGATAAAGCAAGTGCGCTAATTCATGAATAATAATACTGTCGATGACTTGCTGCGGTTCATGAATTAAAAAACTTGAAAACTTCAACAGCTTTTTTTTATAAAAACATTCGCCATAACAAGATTTCAGTTTCGCAAGTTTAAACTCCGGTAAGATTTGACAATATCCTTGCCGATAAAAATATTGCAGACGTTCAAAAATATATGAAGTTAACGTTTCACGCAAATAATCCTCTAGGCATTGTTCAGGCAAAGTGGCATAAATATAAAGCTGTTCCTTTTTTAGACTTACTTTTTTAATTCCTAGCGGACGATGACAAATATCATATCTTTGACCGAAGATATAAACAAAATCTCTTCCTTGTTTGACTTTAACGTTTCTTTTCAATTTTTGCCAGACCGTTTCATCTAAACTTTTAAGCCACGTTTGAATATCTGAAATAGAAAGTTGCATAGGTGCTGAAAGACGATACTTCCCTTCACGATAGCGAAGTGTCATGCTTTTCATTTTCTTTTGCCTAACTTCTACCAGATAAGTCTTGTGTCCGTTTTTAATTTCAATTTCCATTGTCTTTATGTATATTTCTCCTTTTTTATGTCCATAACATTGATGGAGGGATGTATATGGATATTCGCACAGCACTCAAAAGCAATTTGGCAAAAATCAGTACCAGCGACTTAAAAAACACAATTGAATCCGGTATTGCTTCTAAAGAAGAAATGATTTTACCGGGTTTAGGTGTTCTATTTGAAATGTACTATCAAGCAATGGATCCTAATGAAAAGGAGCATTGCCTAAATGCTTTATCTACACTTCTGGCTTAGTTTCTTCAACTAAATCGTCTAAAAGTTCTTCTTCACTTTCCATACCGATTTCAAAAACTGTTTCATCACTGACAGTTTCATTGGAATCGGTTATTTTCGTTTCCTCATCTAATTCATCAAAAATTTCATTGGCATCTTCCAATATCTCTTCAGCCATCTTTTCATCTTCAACCTGAATCATCGTGTCGATAAACAAAGACTCCAAAAACTGTTCGATTTCCTCTTGCTGCTCTTGTTCAAAAGGAACGTCCTCAAACACAATCTTCGATGGCTCTTCATTCACTTCAGGTAATTCTTGTGTTTGTAAAACTTCCGCCTTAGGCTCTAATCCATATTCGTCTAAAACCTGATTGATTACTTCATTGATAGCATCTATGCGATGACGTGTTTGCCAAAGGATTGCCGTTTCAAAAAAAATAATGACGATTGCCAAAATCATAAAATAATAAAATCTATGGTAAGCAAAAGCTATAATCAAGGCTAATACCATGACCATAGGATAATTGGCATCACGATAACGATAACTATATAGCAATATTTCACCACTCAAAAAGGTCATCATGCCCAATAACAAAACATAAGCTTTCACAGCTAACGGGGCTTTGTAAATTTGGTCGATAGCTCGATTAGGTGGCATTCCGTTTTCAATTAACATATTACTACATATACCGAAAATAAATACCAACAGCAAAAAAGACCAAAAAAGAATTTTTTTTGTACGACTTTGCATTAGCTTACCCCCCTTGTAAGTTTCATGACAATACTTTTTGAATCTTCTCCCACAAAAGTTATAATCATGTCCATATCAATCTCTTCATTAAATACAGCTGTATTCAAAAAAGGAAGATAATAAGACAACTTCGCATTTAACAGTTCATCTAAAGGAATCTGTTGCCTAGCTAAAAGCATATAGCCATCGGTCTTAGTCGCATCAGGATGACAAAACTCAACAATGGCATATTGATAATGGCTGAAATCTTTGGCGTTTGTCACACTGAAATTACCCATAAAAATACCACTTTGATTTACATAAATATTAAAAACAGCGCAATCACGATTAGAAGCCTGATAGAGTTCGTCAATATTCGCCTTTAACTCTCCTTGAGCTAATGTTTTTCCATCTTGTGCATAAATCACAATTTGTCTAGGTTTACTCTTGCTTGTTGTTACCACAACATCCATAACATAATAATTTTCATCTTTTAATTTCAGAAGATGCTCTAGCTTTGTGCCATCTTCCAAAGTAACTTGTGCCTTCAATGATTTTTCTTGACTTTCCAACTTAACATCGGCTCCTCCATAGTTATTTTGGACTGCTCCAAAATAAGCATTAACTTCTAATGTATCTGAAACTAAGCCGTAAGAAAACTGTTGATAGGCGTTCACATTATCTAATCCGAATTTAAAATGTGGGTATTGAAAAAATAAAGTTGCAAGTACAACACCAAAGAAAAACAACAATAATTGCCCATATTTTTTATTTTTTTCCATAAAATCACCATTATCTATTTTAACATAATCTCTTTGATTATCAATGTTTTTTGAAATATTTGTCAAAATGTGAAAAGGTCTGAAATCTATCAGACCTTTGCCTTATTTCAAGGTTACATCAAATTGTAACTCTTGTCCATTTCTTTCAACTGTTATTTTAACTGTTTGCCCCACCTCTTTGGCATATAAAGCACTTAAGAAAGATTTGTAGGTGGTAATCTTAACATCGTCCATTTTCACAATAATATCGCCTTGTTTAATGCCGGCTTTTTGGGCAGCACTGCCATCTTGTACTGAATAAACATACACCCCTTCAAGCGAATCGCTGTCAATATTATTGTAGTATCGCTGTCGAAGTGAAATATCGCTCATAGCAATCGCTTGAATACCGATGACAGGACGTTCGATTTTACCATGGGTTTTTAACTGTTCTATATTTTTAATCGCATCACTAATCGGAATGGCAAAGCCCATACCATCTGTTGAAGAAATTTTCATAGATGTAATCCCAATCAGTTCACCTGCCATATTGATTAAAGCCCCACCGCTATTGCCCGGGTTAATCGCAGCATCTGTTTGTAAAACATTCATATCCCAATCCTCTACGCCATCGCCGTTTAAATCAACGGAAACAATACGGTTTGTTCCCGAGATAATTCCTTTGGTTGTTGTTCCGTTGTAGTTTGACCCCAAAGGACTACCGATAGCTAAAACCGGTTCTCCGACATCTAATAAATTAGAATCACCGATTTCAATCGCCTTCACTTTAAATTCCGGTTCGATTTCCAAGACAGCTAAATCGGTATAAGGATCAGACCCTAATAGCTTAGCTGTTGCAGACTCTCCGCTGTTGAATAGCACATTGATATTTTCTCCGCCGTCGACAACGTGATGATTAGTAATAATATAAGCTTTTTTACCATCTTTTTGATAAACAACACCACTGCCTGTACCTGAGTTTAAGCCACTGCTAAACACTTCAATTGTAACAACGCTATCGCTTACGGCTTTAACAACGTCAACATCTTTTGTCGAAACATCATAATCTACGACATTCACAGCAGAGTTATCTTTCCCAATATAGTTAGTCAACTCGTTAACGCGTGTAAATAAGTAAGTATTAGTTGCCAGCGAACAGACTAATAGCACAATAATCACAATCGTTCCTATATTTTTCTTCATAAAGAAGCCTCCTTTTTAAATGACAGTTTCATCTTACCGCTCAAATAACAAATAATTTTGCCTATAATATGTGAAAATCAAGAAAACTTGTGTTTTTCTTTGGCGTAAATCTGATAAAAGCGGTATAATAACGATGAGGTGATAGATATGAATAAGAATTTTTTATACACACTACTAGATAGTATGTCCGTTTCAGGTCATGAAATTCCATTACAAAAAAAAGTCATCGAAGAAATGACACCTTATTGCGATGAAATTTTAACTGACTACACCGGTAATGTTACAAGTGTCCTTAATAAAGATGCCAAGTTTAAAGTCATGCTTTCCGGTCATATTGATGAGATCGGTCTTATTATAACACAAATCGAAGCAAATGGCTTAATTAAAGTATCTTCTGCCGGCGGGATCTATCCAACCGTATATCCCGGACAAAAGGTTGTTATTTATGGTAAAGAAGAAATGCTTTACGGCGTAGTTATTTGCACGAGAAGTCTTACTAAAGGCGAAGTTTCTGTGAAAGATTTAACGATTGATATTGGGGCTAAAGATAAAGAAGATGCTCAACAGTATGTGGAAGTGGGCGATCCAATCCATTTAGATACGTATCATCATGAAATGAAAAACGGCTTTTTAACCGCTCGTGCGATTGATGATCGCGCAGGTGCCTTCATTATTTTGGAAGCTTTAAAACGTGCTAAGGAAAAAGGCTGTAAAATCGGTGTTTATGCCACTACTTCTGTCGGAGAAGAAACAAGTATGCGCGGTGCCCATTGGTCAGCTAGTCGCATTAAGCCTAATGTTGCCATTGCCGTTGATGTTACTTATGCGCAAGATTATCCCGGAGCTAACCCTGCGGAAAACGGTGACATCAAATTAGGACTTGGACCGGTTATTTGTAACTCATCAATGGCTAATCGCAAAGTCAATCAATTGCTTAAAGACTGTGCTTTAAAAAATAATATTCCTTATCAGATGGAAACATTCATCGGTCGTACCGGAACAGATGCCGATAAAATCCATTTCGCAATGGAAGGCTTCACCACTGCCCTATTATCGCTACCATTAAGATATATGCACACACCTAGTGAAATGTGTCATATAGATGATATTGAAAATTCAATCGAACTTTTAACTGAATTTTTGTGCAGTATTGACGAAAATTACGATTTAGATCCATTTCACTAATTATTAACCGCAATTATTTGCGGTTTTTTTATGGATAAATTTAAGCATAGGCTCTTTACTTTAAACCTTTGAAGTGATAGTATAACAGGCATTACATAAAGGAGGTCAAGAATATGGCAAACACACAAAAAGTCAATCAAATCACTCAGGGTGTGATTTGGCAACAGCTCTTATATTTCTTTTTACCGATTTTAATAGGCAGTGCCTTTCAACAGCTTTACAATACAGCTGATACGATTATTGTCGGACAATTTGTCGGCACAAGTGCCTTAGCGGCAGTTGGTGCTACCGGTACCCTCATCAATTTATTAGTCGGCTTTTTTATCGGCATGGCTTCCGGAGCGACAGTCATCATCTCCCAATTCTATGGTGCTCAAAAGCATCAAAAAGTTAAAGAAGCTGTCCATACTTCTGTGGCATTAACCATCATCTGCGGTGTTATTTTAATGGTTTTCGGGATTATTGCCGCTCCTATTTTACTGACCCTCATTTCTGTTCCCGAAGATATTATCGCTTCTTCTACCCTTTACATTCGCATTTATTTTATCGGCATGATTCCTTCTTTATTTTACAATGTCGGTGCGGGTATTTTACGAGCTGTCGGCGATTCCAAACGCCCGCTCTACTTTTTAATTGTCGCAACACTTTCTAATATTGTTTTAGACTTGATTTTAGTTGTTGTCTTAAAATGGGGTGTTGCAGGTGTCGGAATTGCCACTGTACTATGTCAATTCATCAGTGCCACTTTAGTTTTATGGGTTTTAATGAAGGCAGAAGATTCCTATGCTCTTCAACTTCATAAAATCCGTATGGAAAAAGAAATCCTATTCTCTATTATTCGTATCGGATTACCTGCCGGTCTACAGTCTGTCCTTTATGCAATCTCCAACCTTGTCATTCAGTCAAGTATCAACCGCCTTGGAACAGATACCATTGCCGCTTGGTCAGCCTTCGGTAAAATTGATGGTTTATTTTGGATGATGATTGGGGCTTTCGGTGTGGCGATTACAACCTTTGTCGGTCAAAATTTCGGTGCAGGTCAATTTCAAAGGGTTAAACAAAGTGTTCGGGTTTGCTTAGTCATGGCATTCGCAAGCTCAATTCTTTTAAGCATAGTTTTAGCGCTTGCGAGCGAACCGATTTTCCGCTTATTCACCACTGATGAAACAGTCATTAAAATCGGTATGGAAATGATGCAAATCATGACGCCATTCTATTTCACATTTGTCTGTGTTGAAATTCTCTCAGGTGCGATTCGTGGTGTCGGTGAAGCTTTAAAACCAATGTTGCTAACGTGCATTGGTGTTTGTGGCTTAAGAATTGCCTGGATTATATGGATTGTCCCTCTTAATCCAAGTTTATTCAATATTGCCATTTGTTATCCAATCACTTGGAGTACAACCTCCCTATTATTTATCATTTACTATCTCAAAGGCAATTGGTTAAAATCAAGAATGCCTGCTTTAAATAAAAACGAAGGTTAAGCAAGAATAATATGCTTAACCTTTTCTTTTCCCTTAATTTTCATAACGACGGATATTTGTTCCCACCGCATGAATAAAATCTTCTTCAATCCATTTCAAATTGCGGACTTTATCCGGCTGTTGACGAATGCTGATTGTCGTAGCGGCAACAACCTCACAAGGAAATTTAGCTAATAAATTCAAAGCCGCTTCTAATTGAGCTCCCGTTTCAATCCATTCGTCGACCAATAAAATACGACTACCAAAAGGAATGGCTTCTTTTTTTAAACAGAGTTTTTTTGTTTCATGTGAGTAATCGACAAGACTGACTGATTCAATCATTTCTTCATCATAAGGCAACTTGCCACCTTTACGAATCGGGATAAAAGATACACCTAAACGCTGTGCCATCGCTGTCCCTAAAATCCAACCGGTCGCTTCTAAAGCACATACCACATCTACTTTATCGACAAATGGTTCAACTAAGTGCTCCACAATCTCATTAAATAATTCATAATGGCTGAAAATGGGTAAAAGATCATAACGACCATGACTATATTTGGGAATTTCATGACTGATTTTTGTTGCCAATTCTTCATTTATTTTCATATGTTTATCCTCCACACCACAAATACACCCAAAGTATATCAAAAAAATAAATGAAAAGCAATGCGTGTTAGTAACATAAATCCTAACCCACACAAAGTTGGCACAACTATAGCACCTAAGACCATTTTCCAACTTTCCGATTCTTTTTTAATTGTCAATAACGTTGTTGAACAAGGCCAATGACAAATAGTTAATATCATCACATTGATAGCTGTAAGTAAAGTCCAGCCATTTTGTAATAGAAGTTGTCTTAACGTTTCTAGACTTATCCCATCTACCATCGTTCCTTGTCCCATATAAATCATCATCATCAAAGGAATAACAATTTCATTAGCCGGGAAAGCAAGGATAAAAGCTAATAAAATAGCACCGTCAATCCCAAAGAAACGACCGATAGGATTAAGAAAGGAAGCAACTGCTACTAAAAGCGATTGATTTTGGAATTGGAGATGGGCTAATAACCAAATGATAGCTCCCGCAATAAGCGAAACACTGACAGCTCGCATTAAAATCTTGACAGTCTTTTCCCAAAAGCTGTCTTTTAAAATCCTTGACACTTGGATATGCCTAAAATCCGGCATCTCTAAAATAAACGAAGAAGACTCATTTTTAAAAAGAAACGCTAGTACCTTGCCACTGCCTAGTGTCAAT
This sequence comes from uncultured Thomasclavelia sp., assembly GCA_910588165.1. GTDB lineage: Bacteria > Bacillota_I > Bacilli_A > Erysipelotrichales > Coprobacillaceae > CAJUOR01. The sequence goes on along the minus strand of CAJUOR010000010.1, from coordinate 4,977 downwards.
ATAAATGAGAATAAAAGAGCGACAACTAAAAGTAGTGCTTGTAAAAAAACGTTGCCGGTCATCAAAAACAGAGCTCCCATTTGTATCAATAACGGAAAACGCCCATTGCAAGGCACAAAAGCATTAGTCAACATCGCGATTTTACGGTCTTTACTACTTTCGATAATGCGTGTGCCCATCACCCCTACGGCATTACAACCTAATCCCATACACATCGTTAAAGCCTGTTTTCCGCAAGTACCGCATTTCGCAAAACATCTATCAAGATTAAATGCCATTCTAGGCAAATAACCGAAATCCTCTAATATACTAAACAAGGGAAAAAAGATAGCCATCGGAACAAACATGACCGAAACCACCCATGCCATGACACGATAAATACCATGAACTATTAAATCCACTAACCAAAATGGCAAATGGATAGCTAAAAGTCCCTGAGCAAAACCTTCCTCCAAACCAAACAGCCACTGCCCTAACTTCTCACTAGGGACGTTTGCCAGCCATAAGGTTAACCATAAAAGAAATACTAATAATCCTATCATCCAAAGCCAACCGCTTATTTTACCTGTAAATAAGTGGTCTAAACGCTGTTGCCACGTATTATTTAAATTCTCATAGTGGCAGACTTGATGAGCCACTTCTTTAGCATAATGGCGATATATTCGCTGTAAAAGATTGGGAATTTGTTGTTGGTCCATGCCGTAGGTTTGGCACATTGCTTCAACCCTCAAATCTTCATGATTAGCGATTTGACTGATATTCAATCCCTCGTTTAAAAGCTTTTCAATCGGTTTAGGATATTGTAGGATTTGATGGTCGGTTAGCTGTTTGGCTTTGGCAATAGCTTTCGGTAATTGTTCAAATCCTTCTTGACGTCCTGCGCTCATCGTACAAATCGGAATGTTTAAAATAGTTTGTAAAGTGTCCAAATCAAGATAGATATTTTTATACTTGACTTCGTCCATTAGGTTTAATATAAGCACAACATGAGCATTCATTTCCATCACTTGAAAAAGCAAAGGTAAGTTTCTTTCCAAACACGTTGCATCAACGACAACAAATAGTACATCATATTCGCCACTTAAAATAGCCTCGCTTGTCACTTTCTCCTCTAAGGAGCTGCCAAGCAAACTATAGCTTCCCGGCAAATCCGTTATTTCATAATTTAACCATTGCCCTTTAGCCAAGCTAACTGTTTTACCGGGCCAATTGCCTGTATGTTGATGGGCATGGGTCAAAGCATTAAAAAGCGTTGACTTACCGACATTCGGATTTCCTACAAGTGCAATTTTTTCCACTAAGCATCACACCTGACAAAAATATGTTGAGCTTCTTGATTTCTTAAGGCGATACTCGTCCCTAATAAACGGTACATTCTTGGATCTTTTAACGGTCCCTCTAATAAACATTGTATATCAACGCCTGATACAAAACCTAAATCTTGTAAGCGTGTCTGATTTTCACAATTTTCTATCCCATCAATAATGGCTTTTTGTCCTAATAACAACTCATTTAAACGCATAATCAATTCCTCCATTCACGCTAATATATGTTGCATCTTTGAAATTTGCTACTCGACATCTTCTGACAAAAATGTTATTATTATTTAGGATTTTACAAATTATTTAATGTAAGCGATTGTTATATGAATTATATATTAACTATATATAATCAATATTTTTTAAAATTGAAAATTATTTTCATATCTGTTGATTTTTATATTTTTCCAATATATACTAGATATTGCCTAATGAGGCAAGGAGGATACAATTATGGTTAAAATGTTAATGGCTTGTGTTAGTGGTATTTCCAGTCAGCAATTTGCCAACCACTTGAATGAGGCTGCTAAAAAAAGAGGTTTAGAAGTTTCATGCGAAGCTTGTGCTATCGATCATGTTGCAAGCAAAGTCAATTCTTTTGATGTATTATTACTAGGTCCAATCGCCAATAATACAATTAAAGATTTAGAAACAACAATCAACAACACAGCAGCTATCGTTGAACTTAGCTTAGATGATTTCAATATTTTAAACATTGATGCTATTTTAGATAAAGGCTTAGCTGCTGCCAAATAGTGCTTTAAGATAAGCAAAATAAAAAGCCCATTTGGGCTTTTTCATTTATAATAAATACACCTATAACAAGCGCACCGCTAATTGCTGATAAATTGCTTCTACTTGCTCAATGTCCCCAATATCTTCACTAAATGCCGTCGCACTGCCACAAGCACTTCCTAAACGCAAAGCTTCTTGTAAGTTTTGTGTTTTCATATAACCGGCAATAAAGCCTGCGACCATACTATCGCCACTGCCTACACTATTCTTAAGTTGACCTCGACCGGCTTGACAATAGTAAGCTTGGCTTAATGAATCAACCAATATAGCCCCCTCTTTACCTAAAGATACCAAAACATTTAAAGCGCCTAACTGCTGAAGCATAGTGACACAAGCTAATAAATCATCTAAACTTTTAATCTTGCAATCACATAGTATCTCCAGCTCCGCAAGATTAGGTTTAATTAAAAATGGGTGATCAGCCAATGTATTTTTTAATAAAGCTCCGGTCGCATCAACAACAACCATCACTGCTTTTTGTTTAGCTAAAGTTATGATTTTGTGGTAAACACCTTCGTCCAATGAAGGCGGAATACTTCCGGCTAACACCAAAACATCATCTTTTTCCATCAAACTGACTTTTTCCATCAGCAAGTCTAACTTTTCTTCGGTGATAGTTGCCCCTGTTCCGTTGATTTCCGTTTCACTTTCAGCTTTAATTTTCACGTTAATTCTTGAATTACCGGAATCTAAACGGTATAACTCAGTTTTGACTTCTCTTTTTTTTAATAAACGTTCAATCTCATGTCCGGTAAACCCGGCTACAAAGCCAATCGCCGTGGATTCAAGCCCTAATTTATGCAACATCAAAGCTACATTAAAGCCTTTACCCCCGGGATAAATTTCTTCATTGGAAGAGCGATTGGTTTCACCTTGTTGTAATTGTGAAATATGAACGATATAATCCAATGAAGGATTAAGGGTAATTGTATAAATCATTTTTTATCTCCTTTTGTTTTGTATTTTTCATATTGTTGATAGCGTTCCTTCATGTTACAATAAAAATAATGAAGGAGCTGATCAAATGGAATCAATGGTTACTTTCTATCCTTGTTTAAATATAGAAGAAACAACTGCATTTTACACTGAAATCATCGGTCTAAAAATTTATCAAGATCAAGGTCTTTGCAAAATTTTCGATACCGGTTATGGTTATCTTGGTTTTTGCGAATACATCGACCATGTGTTAGCGACAAAAGTATGTATCTCATTCAATTTAAAAGATAAGCAAGCCGTCGATCAAAAATATAAGGAAATGAAAGCCTTAAATATGCAAGGTTTAACTAAGCCCCAAAAACATCCGCAATTTGAAGTCTATTCTTTCTTTATGCAAGATGTTAATGGCTATACACTCGAGTTTCAAAAAATCCTATAGGAGTTGAGAATTTATGAATAAAATCATCGTTTTAGGCACCGGTCATGCTACGGTAAAAAAATGTTATAACACTTGCTTTGCCTTGGAAAAAGACAATGAGTATCTGTTGGTAGATGCCGGTGGCGGTAATCAAATTCTTTCTCAACTCGATAAAGCTAACATCTCCCTTACTCAAATTCATCATCTATTTGTCACTCATGAACACACCGACCACATTCTAGGTGTTGTGTGGATTGTTCGCATGATTGCCACCCTTATGATAAACCAAAGCTATCAAAAGCCATTTCATATTTACTGTCATCAGGAATTAGTGTCAACCATTCAGACGCTATGCCATTTAACCTTACAAAAGAAGCTCACGGCTCTTTTCGATGATGAACATATCTGCTTTCATGGTTTAGAAGACGGACAACAAGAAAGGATTTTAGGTCACACTTTTACTTTCTTTGATATTCTTTCCACAAAGGCAAAACAATTCGGTTTTACCTTCATTAACGACAACCATGAGAAAATTGTTTTCACAGGTGATGAACCCTACAATACCGAATGTGCTTCCTATGTCCAAGATGCAAATTGGCTCTTACATGAAGCTTTCTGTTTATTTAGCGAAAGGAATATCCATCACCCTTATGAAAAGCATCACAGCACCGTTAAAGATGCGGCAAATTTAGCTGCTAAGCTTCATGCCAAACATTTGGTTTTATGGCATACCGAAGAAACCCATTTAAAGCAACGTCGGAAGCTTTATACCCAAGAGGCAAAACAAAGCTTTTCCGGTAAGGTGGACGTGCCTAATGACCTTGATGTTATTCATTTACTGTCTTAAAAGTAGCCTTGAGCTACTTTTTTACTTTGAAAACTATCCTCATTATCACAAATATTTCAGCCAAAAGCAATCATTTCAGTATCAAATTGCTCAAAGCTCTGATTAAAATATGAAAACATTGTAAAACATAAGCTTTTTATACTAGGTGATTATATTTAGATGATTATGTTTAGATGATTATATATATCTGTGAGATATGTGAATTATAATGATATTCATAAAAAAGCCATGTTCATAGACCGTGACTTTTCGGCAATTTAAATAATCGTGTGTTCAGGGGGAGCCTTTAAATATCTGTGTGGTACCCATTTTGTAGTAATAAAAAACCTTTCATGTTATGATAGTTTTACCTACTAATCCCATACATAAAAGGAGGCTTTCGCCTATTAAAGGTTTTATCATGAGTTCTCTATCTTTGGTAATGGATTAACGTTGAGAAATTTGATTATGTTGTTAAGAATAATCATCACTTTTATTTCATTACACTTGTTTCCAGAGACAACTTCTATCCTGTAGGTCATCCCTTCTCTAAAAAAATTCATAGTTATAAAGATAAAAAAGTTAAACACTCTTTACTTATTAGAGGAAGTTTAACAGTTATCTATCATCAAAGAAGATATATCTGCCCACATTGTGATAAGCCCTTCGTTGAAAAGAATTTC
>CAJUOR010000009.1 GCA_910588165.1 uncultured Thomasclavelia sp. | reverse complement strand
AACCAAAAAAAGCCTGATTTTGAATGCTTATTTTTTGATTATATGAATGCCATTTACACTGCCAAACAAAAGGAAAAAGATACCCTTTACGTCAAAATTATCTATAATCAAGAGATTTTAAATACCCCTTATGAGATATATGTATTATTAACCCAATTAGTGCAAAAAACACTAAAAAATAATTTTGATGAAGATTTTTATTACCACACTAAAGAATATGAGAAAGCTCGTGAAATAGCCGATATGTTGATTAAACAATACTATTTTTTACTTACCGAAAAACAGTGATATTTAAAGGAAAAATTAAAAGTATATATTAAAATTAAAAAGGTTTGGCTTCTCTAATGGCTAGAGTTCAAACCTTTTAATAGGCAAAGTGAATTATCCAACTTAGATAATTCACTTTGCCTATCCTTATGTTATAAACGAACCTCGTAATTTCCTAAGATATGTAAGCCTTCGTTTACAATCACAAAAGCCTGAGGATCTTCTTTCTCCAATAGTAATTTAAGTTGTGTAATTTCAAATTTTGATAAGACGGTTACAATAACATAAGTATCTGTTTCCGTATATCCGCCTGTTCCTTTCCAATAAGTTGTACCTCGTTTTAAGTCTTCGATAATGCGTTGGTAGAGGTCTTGTTTTTTAGTGAAAATCATAACGCTGGTACTAATGTTTTGAAGATGGATTTTATCAACGGTTAAGGAGTACACAGCACAGTAGATAATAGAATAAATGGCTGTCTGTAATTCAAAAAGTAACGCACAAGCTGTATAAACGAAAGCATTGATAATTAAAGTCATTTTACCTACACTGAAAGACTTGAATTTTGTGGTGAAATATAGACCTAAAATATCAATACCACCACCTGAACCCCGAGCCTTTAAAGTAATACCGACACCGGCACCTGCCATTAGTCCCCCGATAAGACACGCAGCAATGCGTTCTGTAATAATAGGTGAGCTTGGAATAGGTAAGATTGAAAATAAAGCGGTTTGTAGGACAACACTAAATAGCGTCTTGGCAAATAAGCTTTTACCGAATTTAGTAAAGGCAAGAATGAGTAATGGAATATTGATGATAAAGTTAATCACACCGGCAATATCAAAGGCAAAAGTCAATCCGAAATTATTTTGCAAAAGTGTACGAATGATTTGGGAAATACCGACAGTTCCTCCATTGTATAAATTGACAGGAACAATAAACCAGTTTAAACCGGCACAGAATAAAAAGGAACCTATAAATGTCCAACCGTATTCTTCTATGAATGTTTTGTGTTTCATACAGCACCCCTTTTCTTAGACTATATTTATTATAATATGCCTTTTTCTTGAAAACAATCTTTTTATCTGATTTTAATCATGTGTTTGTGGTACAATAAAAGAAGATAAGGAGGGCTGTTATGAAAACAATTTATTATCATGGAGAAATTGTAACGATGGAAAATCCTTTGAGGATTGAAGAAGCGGTTGTAGTTGAAGATGGGATTATTTTGGCTGTAGGCAAACAAGATGAAATTCTGGCTATGCAAGAAAAAGGAGATACGCTAGTTGATTTACAAGGGAATACGATGTTACCGGGATTCATCGACGGTCATAGTCATTTTGCGGGTTTTGCGAATAGTTTAAGCCAATGCGATTTATCAGAGGCTGAATGCTTTGATGATATTGTGACTTTAATGAAGGATTTTATAGCTAAACACCCTATTCAAGAAGGCGAGTGGGTATTTGGCTGTAATTATGATCACAATTTTTTGAAAGAACAAAAACATCCGACTAGAGACCTTTTAAATCAGATTTCAACAGAGTATCCGATTGTGGTAGTTCATGCTTCTAGTCATATGGGAGTTATGAATGATGTCGCTTTGCGAAAAGCCGGTGTAACCGAAGATGTTCAAGAGATTGAAGGCGGAAGATTCGGCAGAGATGAGAATGGCAGATTAACCGGTTATATGGAAGAAAATGCTTTTATCCATTATCAAAGCAAAATCCCGATGATTCGTTTTGAGAAACTGCTTGACTTAATCGAAGAAGCTCAGACTATTTATGCAAGCTATGGGGTAACGACCATTCAAGACGGCATGGTTGCAGATGATTTGTTTAAACTATTACAGTATGCTGCCTCACAAAACTTATTAAAGCAAGATATTGTTGGTTATATCGATATTAACCATTGTCGTGAGCTGATGAAAAAACACCCGGAATATCATCAACAGTATCAAAATCATTTGAAGATTGGTGGCTATAAAGTCTTTTTGGACGGCTCACCTCAAGCTCGCACCGCATGGTTAAGTCAACCTTATGAGCATAGTGATGACTGCGGTTATCCGGTGCTAAGCGATGAACGATTATATACTCTAATTCAATATGCTTTAGAAGATAAGCAACAATTACTTGCTCACTGTAATGGCGATCAGGCAGCTATGCAGTATATCACTCAGTTTGAAAAAGTCATGCAAGACCAAAAGACTCAAGAAGTCTATCGTCCTGTCATGATTCATGCTCAGCTTGTAAGGAAAGATCAGTTAGCTTCGATGGCAAAAATCGGTATGATGCCAAGCTTCTTTATCGCTCATACATATTTTTGGGGTGATATTCATTTAGCTAATTTAGGCAAAGAAAGAGGCAGTCATATTTCACCGGCTAATACAGCTTTAAAATATCATCTTCCATTCACTTTTCATCAAGATAGCCCGGTTTTACCACCGGATATGATGCGAACTGTTTGGTGTGCTGTAAATCGCATCACAAAAAATGGAGTGGGGTTAGGTGATGATGAAAAAATCTCCGTTGAAAATGCACTAAAAGCTATTACGGTTTATGGGGCATATCAATATTTTGAAGAAAATAGCAAAGGTACGATTACAAAGGGTAAGGTTGCGGATTTAGTTATTTTAGATAAAAATCCTTTAAAAGTCCCTAGTGATGAATTGAAGGATATTCAGGTTTTAGAAACGATTAAAAACGGGAAAACCATTTATAAGAAATAAAAGACATCGTATAGATGTCTTTTAATATCTTATGACTGTTTTAATATAATCATCTAGCCTTCAATCATTTGAACAGCTTCAATAACGGCATTTCTAAAACCGCTTTTTTCTAATTGGGCAACGCCTTTGATTGTTGTTCCGCCAGGTGAACAAACAGCATCTTTCATCATACCGGGATGTTGTTTTTCTTCTAAATAGAGCATACCGGTTCCCATTAACATCATGGCTCCCATTTCATAGGCATCGCTTCTTGATAGACCATATAGCACACCTGCATCACCTAATGCTTCCAAATACATAGCTGTAAATGCCGGGGTGCAACCACATATTGTTCCGGCAATGGACAATTGTTTTGTTTCGACAAATTTCAATAAGGCAATACTGCTAAAAATACGCTTGAATAACACCAATTCATTTTCATTTAATGAATGCTTAGCTTCACAGACAAAAATGCCGGCGTTCACACTAACAGGGGTGTTGGGAATTGTGCTGATATGATGTGTTCCTTTAGATAAGATGTTCTCATAATCAGCATAATAAACGCCTGCAGCTATTGAAATAACGACCTTGTTTTTTAACTGTTCTTTAATCGGTTCAACAACTTCTCTAATCATATAAGGCTTAACAGCTAGAATAATGAAGTCACAAGTTTTGACAACTTCGCTAGCTGTTTCTAAGGCGTGAATGCCTAATTTTTTGGTATTGATACAAAGTTTATCATAGTGTAAGGCACAAGCATACAACTGCTCAGATTTAATTTTTTGACTGTTAACTAATCCTTTGGCAATCGCAGTAGCCATATTTCCATAACCGATAAAACCTATACGTATATTTTCCATGATTTCCCACTCCTTTTACCATGCCTTTTCTAAGCCATGAATTTGCGTTCTTTTTATCTATTTTAGCACTTAAATAAAGGAAATGAAAGTTTCTCTTATGATCTGGAATATATTATATTTGAGCTTGACAATCCTATTACACCATGATAATATACTTTGTGAACTGTTCATAATGTTTACTATTTTTTAGGAAAGGAAGATTATTTTGGAATGTCAACATTCTGTGAGTGAGGATTTATTGAGCGCATGGTTAAGACTGACGACAACGATCAGTAATGAACGCATCGTTTCAGAGATGCCGTTTAATGAAGCTTTAATTTGTAATTTATTATACCATGAAGCTAAAAAGAATCCGGAAATGCAACTGACAGCGACAGATTTATGTGAGCGAACACGTATGTTGAAGTCATTGATGAATCGAACCCTTAATCAAATGGAAGAAAAAGGCATGATTCAAAGAAGACGTTCTACTAAAGATAAGCGCCAAGTATTTATCGCTTTAAATATGCAGAAGATGGATATTTATTTAAATCAACATCATCAAATTTTAGATTTAATCAACAGAATTGTAAAAAAATTCGGAGAGGAGAAAGCGATGGAAGTCTATCATATTTTTGAAGAGATTTCAGACATCGCAGAACAAGTATTTTATGATTAAGTTTTTAGTAGATTCAGCGGCTGATTATCCTAGTAATGAATTGAGCCAAAAAGGGATTGCTTTATGCCCTATGAGTATTAGTATTGGAGAAGAGAGCTATATCGAAGGTCAAAATTTACAAAGAGATCAATTTTACGAGCTTTTGGAAACAAGTGAAGCATTTCCGAAAACAAGTCAACCTTCACCTCAAGCCTTTGCGGAAATTTTTGAAGAAGTGAAGAAAACCGGAGATGAACTGATTTGTGTTTTGATTTCTTCATCATTAAGCGGAACTTATCAAAGTGCAATGATTGCCAAAGACATTGTTGAATATGAAAATATTCATATTATTGATTCACATACAGCCACTTGTTGTATTAAAGTTTTAGCCGATTATGGTCTTAAACTTCGTGATGAAGGAAAAAATGCGCAAGAAATTGTAACGGCGATGGAAGAGTTAAAACATAAGATTAAAGTTGTAGCGATGGTTGATACATTAGAATATTTATGCAGAGGTGGTCGTTTGAGTAAAACGGCAGCAACGGTCGGAGAAATTGCGAAAATTAAGCCAGTGATTACTTTATCTGATGAAGGTAATATTGAGGTAATTGGAAAGTGTATCGGTAAGATTAAAGCCATGAATTTTATTTTGAAACATTTACAGAAAACTGTCATTGATACAGATTTTCCTATTTATTCAATTTATACTCATGGCATTAAAAATGCGGAGAAGTTTGAAGGTAAGTTAGTTGAACAAAACTATCGTTTGAAAAATAGATTACAAATCGGTGCAACGATTGGGACACACGTAGGTGGAGGGGCCTTTGGATTGATTTATGTGGAAAAATAGTACCTATTTGGAAGTATGTAAATGTCATTAAATTCCTTGTGCCATAAGCATGGATATGTTATTCTTTTAAAAAAGAAGTAGAGTAACACAAGGAGGCAAGCCATGAATAGCTTAATTGAAAATATAGATAAGCTCCATACAACCAAGCTTGGAGAAGAACGCATCAAAAGAAATTTACAAATCACAACAGAAGACGTTGTTGAATGGTGTAAAACACAGATTTTGCTGGAGAATACTTTGATTGAGCGGATTGGTAAGAATTGGTACGCAACAGTCAATAACCGCAAAATCACGGTCAATGCCCATAGTTATACCGTTATTACTGCTCATCAAGTTAAGTAGTATTGGACAGGGTGGTAGGATAGTTGTTTTAGGTCTATGTGGAATTAGCTTATTTTTGAACTATGCAAGATTATATTTAGATGATGACCACAAGATTTTAAAATGCGACATATCCTACCATTTAGTTTAGGGGATTAGTTTATATTTTGTCACTTATAGCTAGATGGTTAAAAGATTGTTTTGGTCCTGTTAAAAATTGGTTGACATCGCCATAACATTTGGCTATACTTGTGATTGTTGATAAGGGAGTAATTGGCACATAAAAAGTGTAATAAAGTCAACATACTGATCAAAAGATCTGGCTTTATTTTAAACAATGAGACTTATTCGGGTGATTTTTAGTTGCTCGGGGAGTCTTTTTTTATTTGATGTGCAAGATAAGAAAAGGAGATCGAGTATGACATTTTTAGAATTGATGACGATTGGAATTGGTTTAGCGATGGATGCCTTTGCGGTTTCGGTTTGTAAAGGTTTATCTATGAAAAGATTGACAGTAGCTAAAATGGGCAAGGTAGGTTTTTATTTCGGATTCTTTCAGGCTGCTATGCCGATGTTAGGTTATTTTTTAGGTGTTGGCTTTAAAGAAAGTATCACTTCCATCGATCATTGGATTGCTTTCATCTTATTAGGGCTGATTGGCGGTAATATGATTAAAGAGGCTCTAGGTGATGAACAGGAAGATTGTGATGATGATTTAAGTTTTAAAACGATGCTGATGCTAGCGATTGCTACAAGTATTGATGCTTTAGCAATAGGGGTTACTTTTGCTTTCTTAAATGTCAATATTTATCTAGCTTGTACGATTATTGGCGTTACGACGTTTATTATTTCAGTAGCCGGAGTAAAGATAGGCAATGTGTTTGGTTTACGTTATAAAGCTAAAGCGGAACTTGCAGGGGGGATTATCTTAATTTTAATGGGCTTAAAGATTTTGTTGGAACATTTAGCTATTTTATAATATTTTAAAGAATTAATAATATAAAAAGAAAGAGAATGGTATAATCGCACGTATCATGTGATTTTCGATTCTCTTTTTTGATATAGCTTATTTAGTTTAAATAAAATTCTAAACCATTGGAAAGGGACAATTTTTATCAAATCTCAATCAGTCAAATCATTTTCAAAAATGACTTGAATTTCGCATATAGGGCATCTATACACTTTAATTTTATTAAAAGATAGAAATTTCCTTTTCGATAACATAATCTGATTTTCGTGGGGGAAATTTATAAGGTAACTCTGTTTTGAATTTTCAGGGGTCCATACGGTATCCTCTTTCCCATTATATATGTAACCTTTCTCCATTTCTTGTTGGCAATATGGGCATTTTACACTCATGAATATCATCTCTCCTTTTCTTAATTACACTAAAAATATAATCATTTTAGCCTTTGATTATTAAATAGATTGGTGTCATAGACTATGGAATATTATGTGTTTCCATATGATTTAATTATTCTAGTCCTTAATTAAATTATACCTTGTTATTTAAACAGCGTCCATCAAAAAAGGATATTTCCCATTCTAAATCATCAAATTTAGATAAGGTGAAAGTGTTTAAAAATAGTGGTGGTGTTTGATAGTTTAACCTTTCCTTTCATATGAATTGCTGAAAGTAAAAAAGAGTGCTATAATAGATAAGAATTTTGAGAAGAAAGAGGGCTTGTAAAGTGGTAAAAATTGATATTTTTTCAGGTTTTTTAGGCGCCGGGAAAACGACTTTAATTCAAAAGTTAATCAAAGAAGCGTTTCAAGGCGAAAAGCTTGTTTTAATTGAAAATGAATTCGGAGAGATCGGTATTGATGGCGGATTTTTAAAAGAGGCCGGTATTGAAATTACCGAAATGAATTCAGGTTGTATTTGTTGCTCTTTAGTCGGAGATTTCCAAAAGGCTTTAAAGAAAGTTTTAGATGACATAAAGCCTGATCGTATTCTAATCGAACCATCAGGGGTCGGTAAATTATCTGATGTTATCAGTGCCGTGAAGGCGGTTGAAAAAGATACAGATGCTATTTTGAATCACTTTGTTACTGTTGTTGATGTTCAAAAATGCAAAATGTACATGAAGAACTTCGGTGAATTTTTTAATGATCAGATTACATATGCTAAAACAATTATTTTAAGCAGAACACAAAATGTTTCTGAAAAGAAAATCAATGAAGTCATCGCATTATTAAAAGAAAAAAATCATGAAGCACGCATCTTAACAACACCTTGGGATATTTTAGAAACAAGTAAAATCTTTGAGGCAATGGAAGCTTCATCTTTAACTTTAAGTGAAGAACTGTTTACTCATGAACATCATCACCACCATCATGAAGAAAACTGTGCTTGTGGACATCACCATGAACACGAACACCATCATCATGACCATCATGCAGATGATGTCTTTGCAACCTGGGGGACTGAAACAATTAAAGTATTTACGAAAGCTGATTTAGAAGCTAAATTGAAGGAGTTAAGTGAGAGTGAGCTATATGGTGAAATTTTGCGGGCTAAAGGTATCGTTGCCGGTGAAGATACATGGTATTATTTTGACTTAGTTCCCGGTGAATATGAAATTCGTGAAGGAAAAGCCGATTACACGGGACGTTTGTGTGTGATTGGAGCTCATCTTCATCAAGAAGAAATTGAATATTTATTTTTAGGAGAATAGTATGGTAGATATTCCGGTTTATTTGTTTACGGGCTTTTTAGAAAGCGGTAAAACAAGTTTTATATTAAATGTATTACAAGATCAAGGATTCAATGAGGGAGAAAAAACATTGATTATCGCTTGTGAGGAAGGTATCGTGGAGTTTGATTCGGAAATTTTAGCGGAAATCAACTGCGATGTAGTGTATATTGACAGTGAGGAAGAATTTAGCACAGAAACATTGGAAAAATTGAATCAAAAGTATCAGCCTAAAATTGTGATGATTGAATTTAATGGTGTTTGGTCTTTGGCAAGTGTTCTCGATAGAATTGAATTTCCTAAAAATTGGGCTTTAGCTCAAATCGTTTCAACTATTGATGCAAGTACATTTAGTAATTATCTGTCTAATATGCGGTCTATTATCTATGAACAATTAGTCGATTCGGAGATGGTTGTGTTTAATCGTTGCAGTGAGAAAACTAAAAAGTCATTTCTTCGTGCCAATATTAAAGCCATTAACCGTAATGCTCAAATCATTTATGAATCTATCGACGGTTCGGTTAATACGTTGCCGGAAGATGAATTGCCATTTGATCTGGATGCACCTTTGATTAAAATCAGCGATGATGATTTTGGCTTATGGTATATGGATGCTTTAGAACACCCAAGTAAGTATGTTGGGAAAATGGTAGAAGTTAAAGGAAAAGCATTTGAACCTGTTGATGACAGCTTGGCTAATTGTGCAATTGTTTTAGGAAGATATGCTATGGTTTGTTGCGCCGATGATACGCAACCTATCGGATTTTTGACTTATTGGGAATATGCTAACCAACTTTATGAAGAAGAATGGGTGCAAGTTGTGGCACGTATGGATAAAATATTTGATGATGACTATCAAAAAGAAGTACCTATTCTAAAAGTTGAATCATTAAAGGTTGTGCCTCCGATGACAGACGAACTTGTTTATTTCAATTAAATGTTTCATTAAAAAAGAGCTATATAGAGATGAATCGCCATTATTGGCGCTTCACTTCAAACATAGCTCTTTTAATAATCTGTGTGATAGGGATTATCAATCAGTGAAGTTGTATGTTGATTGAGGTATTGAGAGAATTGTTCGATTACTTTTGGTCGGAAAAAGAAAGTACCGGATAAACTAGTTTGGAAATCATTAGGGATAAAAATGCGATTGAGGTGATTGTCATTTCCCTGACCTGCCTTTTTAGTGGCTAAAGTCCCATATTCCTCATCAAAATAATAGTGCATTTCACAACCGTCATAATAGCCTAGACAATGACGATAAAGACAGTTTCTGTTTTCGATTCCTTCCATGAGTCTTAAAATACCATCTATACCGATTGTTTCAAATACATATTTTGTGTGTGTTCCCGGAAAGCCATTGAGGGCCTCAATCGCAAAGAAACTTTCGATGACAAAACAAGGCTCTTGAACTTTTTGATACGCTGCTTTTGCTTTTCTAGTTACTGTATCTTGCAAGTCAATACTTATTTCATTTGTTTCTAGGCTTGAATATTGAACGACAGATATCTTTTGGGCATCTAAATAACGCTTAGCATTTTGATAATTAGTTTCATTATGCGTAGCAAACACAATACGTTTCATAGTGTTCCCTCCCTTTAATTTTATTGTACATCTTTTGTGATGAAACCGCAACCAAAACAATGGAAAAAACCAATGGTCTAAAGTAGAAGGAAATAATAGCCTTTACTATACGATTTTTAGTGTTGTCGGTTATCTTTTTTATCGCTTGCCAAATTGAAATATGTTATAATGATAAAAATAGGAAGGAAGATATGTATGTTGATTGACGGGAAAAAAGTTTCTAGTAAGATAAAAGCTGAATTAAAAGCTGAGATAGATATATTAAAACAAACAGGTCGTGTCCCAAAACTTGCAGTTGTTTTAGTAGGTGAAGATCCTGCAAGTAAAGTTTATGTACGCCAAAAAGAGAAAGCTTGTGAGGCTATCGGGATTGAAAACTTGTTGATTAGAAAAGAAGCCTCTTTAAGTGAAGAAGATTTATTGGCTTTAATTGATGAATTAAATAATGATGATGGTGTTGATGGTATTTTAGTTCAATCACCGTTACCTAACCATATTGATGAAATGAGAGTGATTGAAGCTATTTCACCATTAAAAGATGTTGATGGGTTTCACCCGGAAAGTATTGCCAGTCTGTTTTTAAATCGAGGTGGTTTTGTATCTTGCACACCGGCAGGTGTAATGGCTTTATTAGATGATATAAATTATGATTTGAGTGGTAAAGAGGTCGTTGTTGTTGGTAGAAGCCACAATGTCGGTAAACCTTTGGCTTTATTGGCTCTAGCTAGAAATGCGACAGTAACACTTGCTCATTCTAAAACCAAGGACTTAGATAAAGTATGTCAAAGGGCTGATGTTTTAATTGCAGCTGCGGGAAAAGCCAAGCTCATAGATGAACACTTTGTTAAGAAAGGTGCGGTTGTTATTGATGTAGGCATAACCCGTTTAGATAATGGTAAATTATGCGGTGATGTGGATTTTGAAAAGGTAGAGCCAATTGCCAGTGCGATTACACCTGTACCGGGAGGTGTCGGACCGATGACCGTGGCACTTTTAATGAAAAATACAGTTAAGGCGTATAAGAAGGGGCTGAAAAAATAATGGAATACCATTTACATGACATCGTAGAAATGAAAAAGCAACATCCTTGTAAGAAGTCAACCCAATGGGAAATTGTGCGTATGGGGGCGGATATTAAAGTTAAATGTTTAGGCTGTGGTGCAGTGATTATGTTTACGCGTCAGGATTTCAATAAACGCTTAAAGAAAATAGTGAAAGTTTATGACGGAGAAGCTTAAGGCTATCCGTTTTTTCATTTTGTAAAAATATCATCTTTTCATCAAAAAATGGAGTATAATAACTAATTAGAGGGAGGAAGAATTATGTTTAAACAAGTCGATTTAACGAAAGACCCAATTTTAAAGGCATTGCTTATCTTTGCATTACCGATGTTTTTCAGTTCCGTTTTTCAGGCACTTTACAATACAATGGATACGATGATTGTAGGGAATACATTGGGTGATACATCTTTGGCTGCGATAGGGGCGTGTGGTGCCATCTTTGAATTATTGATAGGATTTGCCCTAGGTGTAGGTAATGGATTAAGTATTGTTTGTGCAAGAGCTTATGGAAGTAAAGACGAAGATTTAATTAAGCACTCAGTTGGGGGATCAATTGTTATCGGTGTTTTCTTAACACTTGTGATTATGTTGATTTCACAAGTTGGATTATATCCGTTATTAGAACTCTTAGATACACCGGCTAATATTATTGATGAATCTTATTCTTATATTGCAACGGTTACGCTTTTTGTAGGCATTATGTTTAGTTATAACTTATGTGCCGGATTATTACGTGCCATTGGAAACAGTATGATGCCATTAGTATTTTTAATTATTTCATCTGTTTTAAATATTGGCTTAGATTTATATTTAATTACACAAATGAACATGGGAATTAAAGGAGCAGCGGTTGCCACAGTAATTGCTCAAGGGATATCAGCTCTTTTATGTGTAATTTATATTTGGAAGAAGGCACCTATTTTAATTCCTAAAAAAGAACATTTTCGTTTTGATAAAGAATTGTATAAAGAGTTAGCAGGTCAAGGGTTCTCAATGGGCTTTATGATGTGCATTGTATCAACCGGAACAGTTATTCTACAATCTGCCATCAATAACCTAGGGTATTTAATTATTGCAGGTCATACGACAGCACGTAAATTAAACAGCTTCTGCATGATGCCGGCAACAGCTTTAGCCATGGCTTTATCTACGTTTATTTCGCAAAACAAAGGAGCTAATCAAAGAGAAAGAATTATAGAAGGCGTTAAAATTTCCTATAAGATTAGTATTGCGTGGGCAGCGATTGCCACTGTGCTTTTATTCTTTGCCGCAGAACCTTTAGTCGCATTGTTATCCGGTTCAAAGGAAGCGGTTGTGATTGAAAACGGGGCAAATTATTTAAAAATCAATGCACCGTTCTATTCGGCTTTAGGCATCTTATTATCGCTTCGCAACTCACTTCAAGGTTTAGGTAGAAAGATGATTCCTTTAGTTTCAAGCGTTATAGAATTTTTCGGAAAAATCATTTTCGTTGTAATTCTTATCCCATTGTTAGGGTATATGGGGGTTATTTTATGTGAGCCATTGATTTGGTGCTGTATGACAGCACAACTATGGTATGCGTTCTATCACGACCCATATATCAAAGGGAATGCTTGATATAAAGTTTAAACCACATAGGCTTCTGTGTGGTTTTTCATATGCTTTGATTAAATGGTGAAAGGAGTAAGTTTGTAAGTTGACAAATAAAAAACACTAGTTATAAACGCTTACATCTGTTATAATAGTTAGTATATATAAGGAGGAAATCATCAAATGGAACATTTAAAATTAAAACCTTTTCCCAAGGACTTTTTATGGGGAGCTAGTACATCAGCGTATCAGGTAGAAGGTGCATGGGACGAAGATGGCAAAGGGCCATCTGTTCAAGATACAGCACCTTTAATGAAGGGCGTTACAGATTGGAAAGTATGTTCAGATCATTATCACAGATTTAAAGAGGACATTGCTTTAATGGCGGAAATGGGATTTAAAGAATACCGTTTTTCAGTTGCTTGGCCTCGCCTTATTCCTGATGGAGATGGGGAAATTAACCCTAAGGGTGTTGCTCATTATCATGAAATGATTGATGAATGTTTAAAGTATGGCATTGAACCTGTGATTACCTTGTATCATTTTGATTTGCCGGACGCTTTACAGAAGAAATACGGTGGGTGGATTTCACGTCAGTGTATCGAAGATTTCGTGCGCTATTGTGAAGTATGTTTTAAAGAATATGGACCTAAAGTAAAGTATTTCTTAACTATTAACGAACAAAATATGATGACGATGTTTAATATGGGCGGATATAAAACAGATAAAGAAAAATATCAAGCTAATCACCATATGTTAGTGGCTATGGCGAAAGCGACTATTCGTTGTCATGAGCTTTGCGATTCATGGATTGCCCCTGCACCAAACATTACTTGTGTTTACCCACTAACTTCATCTCCATTAGATACTTTAGCTGCGATGGATTATGATCAGTTACGTAATCGTTTATATTTAGATACGATTTGTTTTGGGGAATATCCGGAAGCATTTAAAGTTTATTTAACACAACGTGACTGTATGCCGGATGTTACAGTAGAAGATATGGCTGTTATGAAAGCCGCTCATCCTGATTTTATTGCGTTTAACTACTATGGTGGGTCAACTGTTAAGTACGTTTCTAATGAGGAAGGATTGGCAGCAAAGGAAAAAATGAACGCAGCTTCAATGGCTAAAATGGCTGAGAATTCAAGCACTGGAGATCATGAAGAAGATCGTCGTCGTATGGCTGACTTTATGACAGGTATGATGACGGAACCGGGAATTGCGGTTAGTGTTAAAAACCCTTTACAGCAACAGACAAGTTATGGTATGGGGATTGATCCGGTTGGGTTACGTGTGACATTACGTCAATTATGGGAAAGATACCATTTGCCATTACTCATTACCGAAAATGGTTGTGGTGTTCCTGATACCTTAACAGAAGATGGCAAAATTCACGATGATTATCGTATTGATTACCTACGTCAACATATTCGTGCTTGTCAAGAAGCTATTACCGATGGAGTTCATTTAATGGGATATTCTCCTTGGTCTGCAATTGACTTGATTTCCACACACCAAGGTATTACGAAACGTTACGGTTTTATCTATGTTAATCGTGATGAATTTGATTTAAAAGACATGGCTCGTATTCGTAAAGATTCTTTCTATTGGTATAAAAAAGTTATTGCGAGCAACGGCGAAGATTTAGACTAGTTTTAATACTCATAACAAAAGGTGAAGTTAGATGACTAACTCCACCTTTTTTAGTTTCCTTTTAGAAGTATGATGATTTTTATGTATAATATCTTTAGCTCATTTCAATGGACATCTATTTTTATTATAATATTATAAGGTTATTCAAATCTTTTGATTGTTTATTTGGTCGTAATCAATTATACTGAAAATAAGGAAATTTTATTATATAGATTTTTCTTATATCAATGATAGCACTACAACGTTAATAAAGAGATGATGTACTATTGTGATGCAATTCAGTATAATAAAAGATAAGTTATATGAGTAGTTTTTAATGATGATGTTTATTTTGGGGGTGGAAGAATGGAGTTTTATACTGAAAATTATGAATTGTTGACAAGCAGTGAACGAGTTTTACTTCACTATATATTAGATCACTTGGCGCTTGTTCAAAAAATGACTTGTCAAAAACTAGCGGACCAATGCGGTGTTTCCAAAACAGTTGTCATTAATATGTCACAGAAGCTAGGCTTTGAAGGTTATAATGATCTTAAATTCTATTTAAAGAATCAAAATAAGATTGAACCGATTGAAAGTTTGGAGAATGTTGAGAACTCCATTATCAGCAATGTTTCACGAACAGTACACTTGAACAAACCTGAAACGATGGTGAAAACAGCTGAAATGATTGCGAAAGCAAAATGTGTCTATGTTGTTTCACGAGGGACAAGTAAGGCGGTAGGAAGCTATTTTAGTCACTTGTTGTTGACACTAAATGTGAAATGTATCAATATTCCTGATTATAATCTGTTAAGTATTATCGCCAAGCAAATGACTCATGAGGAAGTGCTGTTGGCAATTTCTCTATCCGGTCATACTCCGATTATCGTTGAAACAGCAAAGCTTGTCAAAGCATATGGCAACTCGCTTATATCCTTGACAGCATTTACTAATAGTCCTTTAAATCAATATAGTGATGTCGCTCTTTTTTGTTCAAGTCCTACAGCTGATACGAAAGTGAACGATATAGTTACTCGTATTGGTATGTTTACTGTCATCGATCTTTTGATTCATTATGTTAAAATGGCTCTTCACAATCAAATGTGAAAGCCTTTTTTCTATGGTCATTTTTTGTGACCAAGGTCAATAAGTCTGTCGGAAATAAGTGGTATCCCTATTGAATTTATGTTTGGAAATTAGTATATTTGAGCTAGAAGGAGGAGAGAGAATATGAAAAAATATAGTGAAGAAATTCAACGCTTTGGCCGCTCTTTGTTATTACCGATTGGGGTCATGGCACCGGTGGGACTGCTTTTAGGGTTATCGGGAGCCTTTACACAGTCTTACATGATTGAAGCTTTGCCGTTTCTTGGAAATCCGACAATTCAGTTGATTTTCACAAGCATACGACAAATTTCAGATTTAATTTTCGGAAATATTCCGATTATGTTTGCGATGGGCGTAGCCTATGGCATGGCAAAAAGAGATAAGGGAATTGCTGTTTTCTCATCAGTAATGTCTTACTTAATTTTGTTAATCTCAATGAAAGTTTGGTTGGGAGCAACAGGACAATTGATTACAGAAGGAAATATTGCCGTTGGCGGACAAGCTGTAGTGCTTGGCATTCAGACGGTGAACGTGAATGTCCTTGGCGGTATTATCGCCGGGGTCGTTGCGTCGTGGGCATCCGATAAATTCTATAATTTACAGCTCCCGGTTGCATTTGCCTTTTTCTCAGGTAAGAAGTCAGTACCGTTGATTTCAATGGTTATCTGTGTGGCTATCGGAATGATTCTTCCATTCTTTTGGCAGTATTTTATTGCTTTTTGTAGCAGTTTATCAGGTCTATTGCTTCATAAAATCTTGGGACCGGTTTTATCAGGGTTTGTCAATCGTATGATGATTCCGTTTGGTTTACACCATGTATGGAATGCGATGCTTCGTTTTACTGAAGCCGGTGGAACTTATATGATTAACGGTCAGACTTATATCGGTTATTTAGATGCTATGAATGAGATTTTATTTAATCTTGGTCCGGATAGTGAATATTGGTCATCGATGCCTGAACTAACACGTTTTGGGGCGCAAAATCAAATGGTTCGTACAATGTTTATTTTCCCGGCAATCGGATTGGCGATGTATCATACGTCCTATGCAGAAAACAAGGCACTCGCAAAATCTTTAATTGTAACATCTGTGTTGACAGCTGCTTTAGGAAACGTTACAGAACCGCTTGAATTTACATTCTTATTTATTGCACCGGGCTTATATGTGCTTTATGCCCTTTTGGGAACGATAGGTTCATTGGCACTTTATTTTATGGGAACTGCTGTCGGGTATATTCGAGGGACGGTATTTGATTTCTTGATTTTTGGGGTCATGTATAAGAATTCAAATTGGATCAATATCGTTATTGTAGGTATTATTAGCTTCGTGGTTTATTATTTCTTATTTAAATGGTGGATTGTGAAATTTGATGTCAAAACACCGGGACGTGAAGATGAACCAAGTGCGGATAATATTTTGATTCGTGAAAAACGTTACGATGAAATTGCGAAAATTGTCGTTGAGGGCTTAGGTGGTCCGGCAAATATCGGAACAGTGGATAACTGTATTACACGTTTAAGAATAGATATCAATGACAATAAGAAAATCGATAAGGATTTATTGAAAAAATCAGGCTGTGCAGGTATTTTCTTCCCAACGACAAAACACATTCATATTGTGTTTGGACCATTGGTCGAATTTATCCGTAACGCCGTTGATGATGAATTGAGGCGATGAAAGTATGAAAAGAGAACCGAAAACCATAACTATTTCAGGTGCGGGAAGTTGTAGAACACCT
Organism: uncultured Thomasclavelia sp.; assembly: GCA_910588165.1. Lineage (GTDB taxonomy): Bacteria > Bacillota_I > Bacilli_A > Erysipelotrichales > Coprobacillaceae > CAJUOR01. The sequence continues at coordinate 20,903 of CAJUOR010000009.1, read as the reverse complement.
GCCCTGATAGGAACACTAATGACAATGAAAGATCGTTTTCCTGTAAAAAAAGTTATCTTCTTTGATTTAGATTTAGAACGCTTTAAAAAGATTGAAGATTATTGCACCTTGCTTATTCGCTGTATGTCTAAAGACACGCAAATTGTTGTCACAGACAATATGGACGAGGCATATTGTGCTTGTGATTTCGTTTTCTGTCAAATGCGTGTCGGACAGAATGCAATGCGTTCTTATGATGAGAAAATTCCATTGAAGTATGGTTTGGTTGGCCAAGAAACGTGCGGACCGGGAGGCTTTGCTTATGGAATGCGCTCTATTGGCGGTATGAAGGAAATGGTCGAGTGTGTACGTAAATATTCAAAAGATACTTGGATTTTAAATTATACCAATCCTGCCGCTATTGTCGGCTTAGCTTTGGATATGTTGTTTCCGGATGATAAGCGTATTATCAATATGTGTGATCAGCCTTATTCTATGATGGTAAGTTTTGCGAAAATAGTTAATGTTGATCCAAAGAAACTTCGTACCCGTTACTTCGGCTTGAACCATTTCGGTTGGTTTACGAAGTTATATGATGTAGAGGGCAATGATTATTTTGATCAACTACGTGATTATTTAAAAAATCATGCATTCAAACCATATAATGCCGAACAGCGTACAAAGTCATGGTTAGATACATATTTACGTGTCAATAAAATGATGAATTGTGTTGATGAATTTATTCCGACAACGTATTTACAATATTATTTCTATGCTGACGAAATTGTGAAAGAAAGCGATCCGTTGTTTACACGGGCAGATGAAACACTTCAAACACGTGAAAAAGAGGTATGGGACGTTTGTGCTAAAGCCATTGGTAAGGATTCATTGGAAGATATTGAAGTCTTGACATCACCGGTGTTTGGCTCTATGATGGTAGAGGTTGCAGAATCTATTGCCTATGATTTGAATAATGAGTTTGTTGTGATGGCTAAAAATACGGGATTGATTGATAACTTTTCGCAAGATGCAATTGTCGAAGTTGCGGGAACATTAGGAAAAGACGGTGTTAAACCTATTCCTTACGGATCGATTTCGCCTTTCTATAAAGGTTTAATGGAAAATCAATATGCTTATGAACGCTTGACGTGTGAAGCGTGGATTGAAAAAGATTACACGAAGGCCCTTCAAGCTTTAGCCCTGAATCGAACAGTAAATAGTTTTGATAAGGCCAAAATGGTCTTGGACGATTTAATGGAAGCTAATAAAGATTATTGGACATTGGAAAAGAGGGATTAGGAAAATGTTTTATATCAAATCAAATCATATTTATTTACCAAACCAAATTAAAAAAAGTGGCTATTTACAAATTGACAATGGTAAGATTTGTGCTTTAGTTCAACAAGTTGAAAATGGTGCACATATTGAAGACCATACAGACGATTTAATTATTCCCGGTTTTATTGATCAACATATTCATGGTTGGGGAACGGGAAGCTTCAATCATGATAAATCTATCCATTCTATTAACGAGATGAGAAAAAATTTGCCGTATGAAGGTGTAACAAGCTTTTTAGCGACATCGGGTGCTGAACCGATTGAGGATTTGATTGAAGGTATCAAAAACGCCAGTGAAGTTATGTCTTTACAAGGTGATGACGGAGCTACGCTGCTTGGTGTTCATTTAGAAGGACCGTTTATCAATAAAGAGTTCAAGGGTATGCAACGTGAAGAATGCTGTATTGATCCGGATATGCAAATTATGCAACAGTTTATGGACGCTCAAAAAATGCCTCATGTGATTAAGTTAATGACCATCGCTCCTGAATTGCCAAATGCGAAAGAATTGATTCAATTCTGTAAAGCTAATCAAATTCAGCTCAATATCGGTCATAGTGCCGCTTCATTTGAATGTATTCGTGATTTAAAAGAATATGGTTTAGGTGGCGTAACACATATGTTTAGTGGAATGCGCGGGCTTCATCATCGTGAACTTGGAGTTGCGGGAGCTGCGATGTATTTTGATGATTTGAATTGCGAGTTTGCTAAGCAGACAGGTATGACTGTTAAACCCGAAGCCTTTGCGCTTGTATGGAAACTTAAAAATAAAGATAAGATTATTATGACCACAGATTGTGGGGGCATGGCATTAATCAAGAAAGAGAAGTATCATTATGTTCGTAAACAGACCTTTATTCCTGATGGGGATTATCTGATTATTAAAAATGATGATGGAACAACGCAACGTATCGACCGTAGAGAATACAAAAATGTTCGTGATTTAGAATTAAGCTACATACGTTCAATTCAGAATTTGATTGCGAATGTCCACCCGTCAGTCCATGAGATCTTGAAAATCACAAGTGAAAATCCGGCACGGTACCTTGGTGTCAATGATCGCAAAGGAAGTTTAGAAGTAGGTAAAGATGCAGATATTCTGGCAGTCAATAAAGATTTTGAAATTCAGGCAACGTATTGTTTAGGTAAAAAATACGTTTATATGGAGGAATAAGTATGTTTAAGTTTTTTAAACCCAAACCGGTTGATTTTGCGGCCCCGTTTAGCGGAACGCTGATGACAATTGATCAAATACCCGATCCTGTGTTTGCCCAAAAAACAATGGGTGATGGATTTGCGATTGATATGCATGATGGGCGAGTGTATGCTCCGGTGAATGGCAAAATTGTTGCTTTGTTTCCAACGGGGCATGCCATCGGTATTAAAAGTAATGATCGTAATGAATATTTATTGCACTTAGGACTAGATACTGTTCAGTTTAAAGGTGAAGGGTTTAAAGTTTATATTGAAATGGACCAGGAAGTGAAAAAAGGTGATTTAATTGCCGAAGTTGATTGTGAATTTTTTGAAGCAAAGCAGGTTTCAATGGTATGTCCTATACTTGTAACCAATGCGAATCAACGTAAAATTAAATTATTAAAAGAAGGACAAGTAGAGGCAAAAGAGGAGGGCTTTTTAGCCATTACCGCATAGGAGGAAAGAGCATCATGAAAGAGATTCTATTTGAAGCGAATGAAACGATTCGCCAAGCACGTTTAAGTTTATTAAAAATATGTTTGATTATGGCTGGTTTATGTTCATTGATATCTTTGGCATTTCAACAGAGAAATTTGGTGCTGTTGCCTTTGCTTATCATATTTGCCTTGAATCTGTTTTTTCAAGCCGGATTGAATCTTTTGATGCTCCAAGCACTCCATGAACAACCTATAAAAATAAAAAATCTTTTACAGCTTCAACCCTATTTAAAAAAACTTTTACCATTGTTTATCCTTTATGGCATACTTCTTGGCTTAGGTGTCGCAGTTTTCCTAGGGTTAAGTCGGATAAAGGAAATCCTTATTTTCTTGCCTGTGTTGATTTTTATCCTTGTAGTTTTGTTGAATGTGGTTAATCACCTTACTTTATTTGGGATAATGCAAGAGAAACTACCACTTTCTAAAAGTCTGAAAAATGCTGGGCATTTATTTCTTAAATCGCGAAAGATCTTTATGCACATTCTTATGAAAACATTATTATTTATTTTAGTTGGCAGCCTTTTGGTTTATGCTTTGAATGTTTTTGTATATGCTCCGCAAATTGATGCGACATTGAAGTCAGCGGCAATTATTGACGAAACACTAGTCCAACCTTATTTTTCTACTAATTTAAGTTATATGATCCAAAGTGTTGGTATGCAGCTTGTTGTTAGTTATATTATGATTGTGTCAGGCATCACTTATGGTGTATACTATTTAAAAATGAAACATTAAGATGAAGATGGTCAGTTTAGGCTGACCATCGCTTTTGGGGGTAAAGACAATGAAAAAATCTATGATGATTTTTTTCTTTCTCAGTGTTTTTCAGAATATCGCCAATAACTTGGCGCACCCGGTTACGCCCACACTGATTAAGAACCTTAATTTAGGTAACTATATGTTTGGTGTGGCTTATGCGGCAATGGCATTTGGTCAGTTTTTGTTTTCGCCATTTTGGGGAAAAATGACCAAAGTTATTGGAGAAAGAAAGCAAATGACGATTGGCGTATTAGGTTATGCGCTTGGACAATTCATGTTTATGATTGCGAAAAATGAAGCGATGATTATTGTGGCTCGTTTTATCGGTGGTGTAGGCATGAGCGGTTTTACTGTTGCAGCTCTTTCCTATTTGATTCGCATAAGTGATGATGCGCATCGTGGACAGAATTTGACATATTACACAACGATTATGACTGTTTGTTCAACACTAGGCTATCTGATTGGCGGCATAGCTGGAGATCAACATATTATGTTATCATTTTTAATTCAAATAGGATTACTGATATTGATTGGTATTTTGTATGCTGTATGTGTTAAAGAAAATGAGGATTTACAGCGTATGAGCCAAGTAGAACTGTTAAAAGAGGCTAATCCGTTGCGTGCCATTGTAGATGGTAAGCAGATAATGACAAAGTGTTTATTACTTATTTTCAGTGCTTGTTTTATTGCTTCTTTGGCAAGTACAGCGTATGATCAGTCATTCAATTATTATATCAAGGATATTTTTAATTTTAAACCGAGCTATAACGGTATTCTGAAGGCAGCCGTTGGTGTTATTTCATTTCTTGCAAATATGACGGTATGTATAAGGCTTCAGAGAAAAAATAGATTGGATTCTTCGCTCTTTGTTATTTTTGGACTTTGTGCTAGTTCTCTGTATTTCTTCACAAAGGCAGAAAATATTGCTGTGTTGCTAAGTATCAATATGTTTTATTTTGCAGTAAATTCTCTCTATATCCCTTTGATTCAAAACCTTTGTGTTCAAGCCTCTTGTTCAACGAAGCAAGGTGTTATTATGGGATTTTTTAACTCAATGAAAGCTTTAGGTATGATTGTAGGTGCCTTGATGGCAGGATTTAGCTATAATTTAGATCCCAAAATGCCATTTTTGATCGCAGCTTTGTTCTTTTTGATTAGTGCAATCGTAATGGTCATGTATAAAAAGGAAATAAAATCTTGAAAGTTAACAGTTAAAAATAAAAAATGGCAAATCATTCTTTTTGAATAAGAAATGATGCCATTTTTTTAATTCTATCATTTTTTCAGGCTATTTAGAAAGTCAAAACAAAGAATGATATAAGAAGACAAACTCACTTTATATCCATAATAAAATCAACCCGAAAAATGCAGCGATGGCAAATCCCCCTAAAACATCTTTAGGGAAATGGACGCCACAAAGAATACGTGTTAAACCGATGAGGATAGCTGTTAAAATTAAACTTGTACCCCAGATTGGATAGACTTTAGTAATCGTCAAAGCGATAATCATAGCACTTGTACTATGTCGGCTAGGAAAAGAATTGCCGTTATCATGAGGCTTTAGTGGGGTAAAAGCATAGACTTCAAAGGGTCTTGGAGCATTGAAATAACGTCTAGTTAAAGTGTTAGTCATCAATGCGGCTATCGGTAGTAAAACAGCTGGGATAAGGTAATTGGAATATATGATTTTAAATAAAAATATGAAGTAACTTAGTAAAATAACTAATGGCAAAAGCGAAGTCAAACCTAAAAGGCAAGCTTTAGCTTTAGGGTGTTGATTAAAATAGTTGATACAAAATAGATATCGCTGCTTGGACATAGGTATTCCCCTCTTTATTTGATGATATGTTTATTATACACTACAAAGCTTGCTTTGAAAATGTGAAAATACTTGCTTTTTAGCTATAAATTCATTACAATGAACAATGTAGAAAAGGGAGTGTTTATATGGCTTTAACAGCAGGCATCGTTGGTTTGCCTAATGTCGGAAAATCAACGTTATTTAATGCGATTACAAATTCACAGGTAGAAGCGGCTAACTATCCGTTTGCGACAATTGACCCTAATGTCGGTGTCGTTGAAGTGCCTGATACACGAGTTGATGAATTAGTGAAGATTTTTAATCCTAAAAAAACGATTTATACAACATTTGAGTTTACAGATATTGCCGGATTAGTGCGAGGCGCTAGTAAAGGTGAGGGGCTAGGTAATAAATTCTTAGCTAATATTCGTGAAACAGACGCAATTTGTGAAGTTGTGCGTTGTTTTGAAAATAACGATATTACCCATGTTGACGGATCGGTTGACCCTATCCGTGATATTGAAACAATCAATATTGAATTAGTCTTTGCAGATTTAGATACAGTTGAAAAACGTATTGGTAAAATTGAGAAAAAAGCTCAAACCGGGGATAAAGACGCTAAATTTGAAATGGGTATTTTATCTAGTATTAAAGAAACTTTAGAGCAGGAAAAACCAATTCGCAGTATGGAATTTACAAAAGAGGAAATGGCTGTTGTCGCTCAGTATATGTTTTTAACAATGAAGCCTTTAATCTATGTGGCAAATTTAGGGGAAGATGATATTAAAGCACCTGAAAATAATCCGCATTTTGTCAAGGTTAAAGAATATGCCGACAAGGAAGGCTGTAAGGTTGTGCCAATCTGCGCTCAAATCGAAAGTGAACTTGCAGGTTTAGATGATGAAGATAAAACGATGTTTATGGAAGATTTAGGCATTGAGGAAAGTGGCTTGGATAAATTGATTCATGAGGCTTACCGTCTTTTAGGCTTAAAAACTTTCTTTACGGTAGGAGCTGACGAAGTGCGTGCTTGGACTTTTAAAGATGGTATGACAGCACCTGAAATGGCAGGGATTATTCATACAGATTTCCAAAGAGGTTTTATTCGTGCGGAAACTTACAGCTATGATGATTTAATGGTTTATAAAACCGAATTAGCGACTAGAGAAGCTGGTAAGGTTCGCCAAGAAGGCAAGGCTTATGTCGGGCAAGATGGCGATATTATGTTTTTCAAATTTAATGTTTAAAGACGAAACTCTGCCTTGGCAGAGTTTTTTTATTAACGAAGTGAATACCACGTGCTATGCGCGTGGTAAGGTTTTAGACTTAGCGTTGTGAGAAAAAACTCCAATGATATAATAATATTTCTAAATATCAAAATATATAGGAGGTTTTCTAATGAAAGACACAAGTAGTTTGTCACACACATCATATAGATGTAAATATCATATTATGATAGTACCAAAATATAGAAGAATGGTCATATATAATAAATTAAGAAGAGATATAGTACAAATATTGACACTTCTTATTAATAGAAAACCAGATGTAAAACTAATAGAAGGATAGGTAAGTCCAGATCATATACATATACTTATAGAAATGACACCAAAATATGCAGTAGCAGATTTTATGGGATACATGAAGAGTAAGTCAACATTGATGATATTTGATAGACATGCAAATTTTAAGTATAAGTACGGAAGCAGCCATTTTTGGGCGAAAGGATATTTTGTAGATACAGTAGGAAAGAATGAAAAATTAATCAAAGAATATATACAAAATCAATTGCAGGAAGATAAACTGTATGATCAAATGAGTTTAAAGGAATTTATAGACCCGTTTACGGGTGAGCCAGTAAAAGGAGGCAAAAAAGAAAAGCCCTTTAAGGGCTAGCCAGTAAAGGCGTTGCGACTGTTAGGCTTCAGTGAGTGAAATATGGCGCAACAGAATGCCCTTATAGGGCGAGAGCATACCACGTCTTTTAGGCGTGGTTATGATAAAATAAATAAACTTTTAAATATTATTTTTTCTTTAGTTCAATACGTTTTCTCAGTAAAGAATTTATGTTCATAACAGCAGTGCTCATTGCCTTTAGATTTTCTTCAAAATCTCCATTTTCAACACAAGGAACAGTATCTAATAAGAACTGAATTTGTCTGGCAATATTATTTTCGCAGTTTATTACTGCACTTTTCCCATAGCCAAAGTCGCTTTCGATAGAAAATTTTTCCTCCAATTTCCTCACAGAATAAATCAAAGAATCAAGTTGATGGCTAGTCCTTCGAGTCTTCAACTGTTTGAGTGCATTTGTTACATCCTGAATCATCAGATATGGTTCTTTCTTGGTAAGAATTGCGTTTGTTGCGTTTAGCTCAGGTTTTGCTTGTAGCTGTTTACCAACAAAGAATAGGGAAGAAATCAAGCCTGCCAGCCATACCCACCAGAAAATTCTCATGCCTATTATGCTGTTGACATTTGGCAAGACAACGTTGGGATTACGCAATGTGTTTATAATATTTTCTGAATCTGTAAATAGCCAGTCTACGAATGAAACAACTTTTCCGTATATGTTAGGAACCACAATAAAATATGCTGCAACACCAATTAAAAGGATGACCACAGGAATGAAGAGCACAAATTTGTTCATCACTTTTTTATCCAAAGTGACAAGTTCATTAGGCCCGTCTATGTCAGGAGGAATAACATTTGCAACTCGTCCAGTTGTTCTTGGAGGTGTATTCCCACCAATACTTTCTCGTTCAGTATTAACTTCAGATCTTATTACAGATTCCACTTTTGGAACATCAGTAGAAGGAACTTCACCAATACTTTCAAACAAGTGCCTATTGAGAGAGTTGTTGTGTTCGTCTTCAATATGTTCTTCAGGCGTTGACTGTGGGGCTGCCTCGCCTATGGTACTACCATATTGTTTAGCTTTTGGTTCTTCGCTATATTCGGTGAAAGGGAAAGCTCCAAATGTTATTTTTTCATTAAATACTTTAGTTGGTGTGTTGTCGATTGCTGTTTCTAGAGCATCGATAAATTCATCAGCTGTCTGAAATCTCTCCGAGCTACTGGAAATAGCTTTAACAATAACACGTCCGATAGCTTCTCCGCCAAGTGAAGGGTGGTCTGGAGTCTTTCCGCTCATTCTTTCTTCAAAGGCAGCATCTTCATCTTGAGAAAAATACTGTTCTGGGAAGCGAGGAAGGAACGGGTTTCTGCTATAATTCAAAAGCCTGTAAAGGACAATTCCAAGTGAATATAAATCTACAGATTTTGTGTAGCTCTCTTTTCCAAGATAAACTTCGGGAGCAAGAAAATTAGGTGTACCTTTTAATGACTCAGCCTTAGAGCTGTCTTTCAAAACTTTAGATACACCAAAGTCGCCAATCTTATATTCACCCTTTTCGGAAACGAAAATATTATCATCTTTTATGTCTCGATGGATCACACCATTATTGTGGCATGATTGAAGTCCATATAGTACATCAAGACCAAGTCTGACAACATCACGCACTAGAAAATCTTGACTATGGATATAATCTTCAAGTGGTGTCAGGTATTCCATTAAAATGAATATATCGTATCTTCTTGGTGTATCAGTAACAACAATATCGTTCTCATAATATCTGACGATATGTTGCACACCTTTTTCGGACAAATCATTGAGGATTCTAATCTCCGAAACGATATTGTTCATCATTTGTGAAAAGTAGCTATCAGCCTTAGATACATCACCACCCATGGAGTTTAATACGGAGTTGTATTGCTTTTCCGTAGGTATTGTAATGTGTTTCAGCGCACGAACATACTGACCAGCGGCATTTGTTTTAATAACTTTATATACAGTTCCAAATGCACCTGAACCGAGTTTTTCGCTGACGGTGTATCCAAGGATGTTTTTGCCTATTAAGTTTGTTTGTGCCACAAAATCACCTCCCAAGTGGTATAAGCATTACGGTTGCGTTATCTGCTTTGTGTGAGACGATAGCTTCATCAATAAGTTGCTTTCCTACAATTTCAAGTTTTCTTTCAGAAGATAAAATCTCAGCAATTCGAGTGTCCGACAAAAAATCAGAAATACCATCGCTACACAGTAGAATCAATCCGCTTTCCAATGTAGGGTAGTATTCATCAGCTTGTAAGACATATCCGTTTTGACAATAACCGATATAACGGTTCAAGTTTTTTCTTGCAGGAAATCCAGAAAGCTCTTTTCTGGTTAATAAACCGAGATTGAGCATGCGCTGTCCCTCAGTATGATCTTTAGTAATCTGGACAAGAGAACCATTGTTATAATGATAGGCACGGCTGTCCCCAATATTTAAGACAGCACAATTCATCCCACAAAGAACAAATAGGACAAGAGTAGCCCCCATGCCCTTCAAGTCGGAATGCTTTCTGCTTTGCTCACAAACAGTGTTATTGATCTCGACAATTACCGTCTGAAGATATGTGACAGCTTCATTAAGTGAAGTGTAATGTTGAAGTTCTTTCTGAGCTAAGGAAAGCTTTTCAACACAAATCAAACTGGCAACCTCACCTGCATTATGTCCACCCATTCCATCACTGACAGCAAAAAGACGAACTCTTGACAATTCAGGCTCCTTTACGGAATGACAGCATTTATCTAACATTTGTTTTTGCGAATCAGCCGTCAGATAAATCCCATTAACAAAAAAATTATCTTCGTAGTTCAATCGCTGCCCAACATGAGAGAAACAAATAGCAGAAGAATCTTTATCGTTCATATAAATTGGTGAGTTTTTCGAGGAACTCAACTCTTTCATCATCTTCAAAGCCACGGAATACAATTTCTCTTATATCTTCATGATTGAATAAATACTGGAACTGGTCTCCAATATGTCCTTCGGGATAGAGGATGCCCAAGTAATCGTATTCCTTTCCATTTCCACTCGCATCGCTCTGCATAATTCCATTGATCATTAAGCACTTTTCTCCATCTTTTAATAGAACGATTGATCCAATCGGCAATAAGTCTTTAATCTTCATATTTTACCTCCATTATGTGAATGATAGTTTTCTAAACCAACTTCCTATAGACTCTGAAACATTCTTTGCTGCATTACCGATTGCTTCGCCGGTATCCAGAACTGCATCAGAAATCCATTCGGTTGTTGTTTTTCCGGTTAAGGCTTTTACACCAGCATTAAGACCGGCAACAACTGCACCGCTTGCAGCGACTACAACGACACCTGGAGCAGCAACAGTACCCAAGGCTGCGGTTACAGCCGCACCAACAACAATGTCAGTGCCATAGGTCAAGGCTGTGTCAACAGCAGTTTCTGTAATGGTTTCTGCGATAACTCTGCCATCAGACATTGTTCCATTGGAATTAGCTTGTTCATCTTTGTTGTTGAACCAATTTAGTACACCATTGACTGCAACCGTTCCCCAAGATGCAACTGCCTTACCAACACCATTCGCTCCCTTAAAATTATCAACAACATTTTTGAATTGTGCATTGAACGGGGAAGTTTTGTTTGTCAGGTTATTAGCAAAACGAGTAAAAGGATTTTTTGCTGTAGATGCTCTGCCCAGTGGCTTCAAACCTGTAACATTTTTAGCCCACCATGCCATAGCCGTCTTTGTTCCGACTGCATTACCAATCTTTTTATAATTATTATAAGTCTTTGCTGCTCCAGACAAAAACTGATAGGCATTAACACCATTTTTTGCAAAATCTCGCCATGTCTTTCCATTTTTTATATCGTCGATTAGGCTATAAATAGTGCCAATGTAGCCTGCGCCTGACAAAATCTCTTTCCATCCATAATTCGACCAGAATTCATCAGTAAATATTTGAAATTGCCCACCGGGACCGAGAATATGGTGAATTCTGGGGTCTAATTTTGCTGCAATATTCAATTTTTTATATTCGTCCAACTTAGTATATTCGCTATGTGCATCTTCAATAAAACGCTGGTAATTTTCCAACGCTTTTGAATATAGCTCAAGTTTTCGAGCTATCTGTGTAGCTGTACTATTTATGTTAGATTCAAAACGAACATCCCAATCTAACTTCCGTATAGTGTGTTGCAAGTCTGATTGAATAGTACCTACTTTTGATGCAACTGATTTACAGCGATTTCCAATCTGATCAAGTTTGGAAAAATCAACGTAGATTCTTGGCATACGTCACATCCTCCTTTCCATCGGTTATCCTGGCAGAATATGTATTCTGCCAGAGATGACCGATTATTTTCTTCTTGAAAATTAGAAGATTTTTCCCTGCTCCTGAGCTTTCTGAGTGCCTTCACGCTCAGCAGCTTCATAGCTTTCGGCAGCTTGGGTAAGGAAGGAACTATATGCTTTTATATCTTTAACGATTGTGTCGAAAGCGTTCTGCATACTTGCAAACTGCTTTTTCTCAGTTTCAATGGTTGTACCCTTCATCTTGTTAGCAGTGGTAGTAACCTCCTGAAGCATTTCAGCATAGAGGAACTGAATGGTTACGGCTGCATTCTCAAGGGTTTTAGCTTTATCACGCATAACGCTGGAATCTACTACTACTTGTGCCATAGTCTATATTCTCCTTTCAAAGTAGTACTCATAAGTTATTGGCCAACGCTAAGTGCGCTTGCCTTGCTCTTGATGTCATTTTCGGTGCTTTTCATTTTAGTGGCATATTCACGAAGGAATTGAACATAGTTCTTTAATGCCTTCTCAGCTGCAGAGAAATCGTTCTTATAGCCTTCGATTCTCTGGTTGAAAGTGTCGCTTGCCTCGCCTTTGTAAGTTACACGCAAATCAGACACAGCCGTGTAAATGCTGTTATATGCTTTGGTAAACTCACTGGTTTTACCCTCGATCTTGCTTGCGGAAGCTTCGAGCTCTTCAGGGGTTACATCAAAAATTGTGGATGCCATAATAGTTCTCCTTTCGGTTATTTGAATATTGATAAATACTTAGTGTCCAGATTTCAGCGCAGCAGCTCGTTCCTCTGCTTGTCGATCCTCTCGCTGAATTCTGTTGGCACAGTATTTTATCGTTGATGCTAAAGTGGACATTTGATTTTTTGTCCTGTTCATTTCGGTTCGCAAGACACTGAGTTTAGCAATAAACGCATCAGCGGCTTGTCCCTTCCATGCAGATCTACAATCCTGTTCCATTTGCTCCAATATCCTAATTTGGGCAGATAATTCGGATGCATCTCCCGCAATGGAGTTTGCTTGTGAAATGACTTTAGAATAATTGATTCTATACTTCATAAAGTCGTATCTCCTTTCCGTTAGATCATTAGTAGCTTTGCTCCATCGGAGATACCAAGTTGGGCGAAGCTACACTCCAAACGCAATACTGCGTTGTCGTTCAAGTCGAACAGCATCACATCCGTATTGACATCTGAGATTCCATATTCTGAATTTAGTATCCTTATCATCAGATTCTGAGCATTTCTGATAGACATATTGTTGGGAACAATGAAATCGTATGTACTACCCAGGGCAGGAATCTTTACTGTGATAGATATTTTTTCCATGAATCTCACCACCTTATCTCAATCATCTTTTCCCCAAGACAGAAGTAACAACTATGAGATTTTATATCAAACACAAGTGGTAGAGTCTCTATCTTTGCGGAAGCATTTTCGTAACAATTTGAGCAAAGCACATAGTTCTCGGCATTGACTACCAACGACATAAACAAACGGTCATTATTTTTTTTCCCGTTTACATTGAAACCACACACGAAACAGATATTGTACTGTGGTGAATCAATATACCGGAATACCTTTCGCATGAAGGCTGCCTGTCCGTCAGTAATCATGTCGAAGAAAGCATTAAACTCAGAAACAATGATAAACAACTGTTTATGATGTGCATCAGGTTTTTCCAAACGCAAATTCAGTTCAGGCTTCAGATCTTCGATGAATGAATCTAATGCTGATGTTCCGCTGATGTATTGACATTCAGGATGTACTTCAAGGACATCTCTAAATGTACTATTATCATCATCAATGAAAACGATACGTCTGTTGCTGTATTGAGCCATATTCTGCAACATTGCGTTGTAAAAGTCCGCCATCTGCGAGATGTCGTTTGCACATACACAGACTTTGTATTCCTCTGACAATGCTATACCATACATCAATGCACCGGATTTGGATGTTCCAAGTACAAGATTTCGGCTATCGTCAGAAATTGATTCAGGAGGATTGCTCCGTGGATAAGCTGAATAGTAGTTTACAGGCGTTTCATAAAGATCGCTTGTTTCACTTGGAATACCATCATCCAATGTAATTGGTGTATATCCGTGCCACTGTGCGGCAATGTCACAATACTTTTGAGTGATCTCTGTAATTCTGTCTGCTTCGGTCTCTCCATCAATCGCAATCGCTGTTTGGAACTCAACAATCTCTTTATTCACGACAGTGATTCCTCGTCCACTTATATCTTCTGGTGTAACTGGAGGACGCATGTTATGAATATCCAGATAATTGCTTGGGTCGTTCATTTTCAAAGTGAAGTAGGAAGAAATATGTTCTGTCACCTTATAGTAGATAGAATTTCTTGTATTTCCGGTAATCACAAAGTAAACGCCAAATGTTTTACCAGAGCTGATGATGTCAGTGAAGCTATCCGCTATATCCATATACTTGTCACGGAAAGAAGCATAGTTATCAATCAACACGAGAATTGCTGGCAACAGATTAGTGTTTACTGCACGATAATCGGCAAAGGTGCCGCAGTTATTGTCAGCAAAAAGGCGCTTACGCTCGTCAATTATGCCATGCAACACGGAAGCCAATTCAGAAAGTTTATTTTCGTCGTCAGCAAACACAACACCACCAGTGTGTGGAAGATTACCAAGATAACCCAAGTTTCTGCCACCAAAGTCCATAGCATACAGATTTAATTCTTCAGGTGTATAATCGTAATCGCAGACCATCGAGTAAATCAATGTCTGCAAAAATGTTGTCTTACCTGTGCCACTTGCTCCATACAGTCCAATGTGTCCAGTTTTTGCAAAATCTATGGTAAGAGACTTCTGCTCCTGAGTACGAACGTAATCAACCAAACCAATGGTAGTCGTACACAATCCTTTTTTGCCCTTTTCCAGAGTAAATAGCACAACTTTTTCAGGAAGCATATCCAACCACAAAGGTTTGGTAGCAATTCCCTTCTTTTGTCCGAGGGCGACAATTTCTGCAACAACCGCTTCCAGTTGTGTTTTATCAGATTTATCACTAGATAGATCAATTTTTGCACTATGAATCGGGTTAGCAGTGTTGTCGGTCATTTGAACTGTGATTTCTTCGTCAGGCATATATGTTTTAGTAGGAACATAATCAGCTCCACTATAGCCAGACTGAACACATTCATAAATTTCATCATATCCGACTTGCAAATACAGACGACCAGGATTCTTTATCATTGCAGAATCGGGTCTGTTTATCATGTCGATACTATCTTGTTTCTCTGCAACCTTCAGACAGACTCTGAAACGAGAGTTACTCATAATCTGTGGATCAACAATACCGCTTGGTTTCTGTGTTGCAAGAATCAAATGAATTCCAAGACTACGACCAACCTGTGCTACATTGATAAGTTGTGCCAAGAACTCCGGTTGCTGTGTTTTTAACTGAGCAAATTCATCAATGATAATGACCAAGTGAGGAAGCGGAGTTTTAAGGCGTCCGCCTTTGTAATACTTGTGATAAGAGTTAATTTCCAGTTTATCAATACCCAATGCTACCGCAGATTCATTAAATATACGCTGTCGGGATTTTATCTCAGCTTCTAAGGAAACTAATGCTCGGTAGAGAATGTTTCCCGACAAGTTGGAAATAGTTGCAGACAAGTGAGGGAGTGCAGGGGCAGATTCCTTTGCCATGAAAGGTCTTGCCATGTCTCCGCCTTTGAAATCAACCAAGACAAAAGTAATTTCTTTTGGACTGTAGTTGATTGCTAAGGACAGAATAAACGCTTGCAGGAATTCACTCTTACCAGAACCCGTAGTACCTGCAACAAGCCCATGGCAACCATGATAAGCTTCATGGAGATCCAAACTGAATACTTCACCACCTGCCATTACACCTATCGGTGCAGCAAGAGATTTAGCAGAGTTGTTATTATCCCAATGGCTCTCAATGTCAAGCTCACCAACGTTACCGGCTTTATACATTTGCAGGAACGAAATTCGATCAACGATACCTAAGGAACGAGAGTCCCTTTTAATAGGAAGTCGTGACAACTCATTTGCAAATGTATAAATACGATTTGAATCCACGCTATCAAGGGCAAATGGAATGAATTTATTGGCGTTCTCGTTTTTAATGTAATAGCCGGTGCGAGTATCGTCGCTCTGGATGATTGTTTTACATGATTTAGGCAGCTTTGTAATATCACCATATGCAAATAGAGTTGTAATACTGACCGAGTTTTCAGCATCGTTTATGTATCGCAACAGAGCTTCTTTTTCAATCAAATTTTGCTCTGTAACGATTATGACATAATGCGGAATAGGAGTAGTCCTATCCTGAGACACCTCTCGTTTCTTAATTGTCTCATCAATGATGTTAAAAATGAAATGAACCTCCTCAGAATTTGTAGCAAAGAAACGAACCTTTTTATCGTTGCTCCAAATGTGAGGTACATTCTTAAAAGCATCAAAGATATGTGCCTGTTTTGGAGAGATTACAAGCACAAGTTTTACTTCATCGTAAGAATGAAGAGATATAACATTCAGGATGATCTCGTTCAAAATAGTACGGATATTCTTTGTGCTTCCGATAATACCAATCGTATGATTGTTGCAAATATCAAGAGTCAGTGGAACATTATTCAATACACCGTACTTTTTTGCTAATTCGACTGGCAAATTACGAAGCTCGTCCTCATACAGTTGAAATCCTTTTTTCGGGATTTTCAACTGCACTTCAAATGGTCTACTGCCCAAACCCATACGAATTGCGAGAAAGTCATCGTCTTCATAAGAGCGTTCCCACAAGTGGAGTTTATTACTTTCGTTGTCAAGCATAGAGCAGAGTGCATCGGGAGATGGGCATAATGAGTCATTCAAAAGACGAACTGTTCGATCTCTTTTTGTAATTAAGCCATTTTCAATATCAGCGATATACGACAAATATCGACTTTTTCTATTACTTTCTTCTGCCAGAGCGCGTCTTTTTTGATAACGTCTGAGCAAAGAAGGCCACATAAGTGAACCTAACAGCATACCAATTGCCATGGTACCGCTTGCGAAAATTGTTGATAGTTCACCGTCGCTGATAGCATTCGTGATGGATACTCCTAAACTTGCCAACATTACCATTGACATAGTAAGACTTGGACCGAGCGTCAAAATTGCCGGTGTCTTGTCCATGGTAAAAGGACTTGGAGGAGCGTCAATTTCTACTTCATCGCTGTCCAATGATTTAAGGATGCGAGGAGTGCTTACAAAATATCTCGTTTCATTTGTGTCGCTGATTGGCATTTTTACATTAAACGCTGTCATCAATGGCAAAGTACTTTCAGTCTTTATCTTGCGTATAGCTATGTAGTCGCCCATATAAATTAAAGAAAGCCCCATGATATAAATTTCATCAAAAAGCTTTAGTTGCTGTGAATGAGCAAGGCGACCATTTACATAGATACCAATATTTCGTTTCAAATCTTCGATAAATGCGTGTCCATTGGTGTCGATGCGAATTGCTACGTGTTTTTCTCTCGAAACAAAGTCAGTAAAATTATAAGAAATATCGTTTAGTGGAGTTCGCCCTATAAAAATGTTGGTATCTTTCGATAACTTATATTTTTTGTAGCCAACCTGTATATCCGAGGTGGCAATAAACAAGGTCTTGACTGTTTTGCTATCTGTTTTACTTGTAAAAGCAAAATAGTCTCCACTATGTATCACATGGTCACTACATGGATGACCATTCAGCATTACTTCATATTTATTATCGAAGCCTTGTTTCAAGGTGTAGGTTACAGATGTTTCTCCTTCTTCCTGTGAGAAAGGAAGAACAAAGTCAGATGGAAGCCCTAATGTTTCCAGAAATAAACGGTTATCTCTGTTTTTTAGGACATCGCTTAACATCCGTGAAGCTGCTCGATCTTCAACAAAGAACGTTACCAAGAAATCCGCCATTGAATTATTTCTGGGTTTAGCCATCTTTTCACCACCTCTACAAAAATAGTATTACAACTTTTCTCCGCAATTTCCGCAGAACTTCATTCCGGGTTTATTGTCAAAGCCGCATGAAGGACATTTAGAACTGCTGAGAGATTTCCCGCATTCCCCACAGAATTTCATTCCATCAGGAACTTCTTTTCCGCAATGCGGACAAATTATAGTAGGGGCAAGTTTGTTTCCGCAACTGCCACAAAACTTCATGGTTGGATTGTTCTGAGCACCGCACTTTGAGCAAGTAATTTGTGTATCGGCAGGAGTTGTGTTCGTATTTTGACCGATACCTGCAAATACATTGCTAAACTGTCCAGCCGCACCAAGACCCATACCTAAACCGATACCTGCGTTGGCGATACCACCGGCTGACTGATTTTCAGCAAGTTTTTCAAGAATATCCAGAGAACGACGCTGCTGATAAAAGCCTTGACCAAGAGCCAGTTCTTCTTTATATCCTCTGAGTTTTTCGTATTCTTCTGGCTTCGGCACAATCGACTCACAATAGAAATTAACAAGTTCAATACCAAAACGGTCAAATTCTTCATTCAGAGCTTCCTGAAATGCGCTTGACAGTTCAGATAAAAACTGTGAAATTTCCAAGAAAGAAATCTGCTTCTGAATCATGTAAGCAGCAGTTACAGATTTAATTTTCGAGTTAATCAAACCATTGAAGTATCTCAAAATAAGCAGCGGATTGGTCGTTGTGTCATTGGGAACCGCACCAATGATTTTTGAAACAAACAAACGGGAATCCTTTATTGTAATGCTGTATTGACCACGAGCACCAACATTCAGGATCAATCCATACTTAGGATCTTCAAGAGGAATAGGGGTAGATGTTCCCCATTTCATATCAAGGTTTGCTGTTTTGTTAATGTAATAAACTTCGGCGGTGAATGGTGTCTTTCCGCCGAAAGGTAAATTAACGAGTTTGTTCAGAATCGGCAGGTTTCCAGTAGACAGGGTATGTGTACCGGGTCCAAACAAGTCAAGTGCTTCCCCACCCTTAAAGAAAAGTGCTTCTTGACCCTGATTGACAACAAGCTGCGAACCGAGAACAAACTGTTCTGATGGGCATTTATAAATAAGCCATTGAGACCCATTTGGATTGCCATCGTATTTAATTCTGTCAATAATAGCCATTCCTGTCCCTCCTCACTTAACCGTCTCGTCTGATCTGGTTATTCAATTCAGTGGTGAACACTCTGTAAGAGCTGTCTGCGTTCAGGGTATTGATGTAAGAAAGAACAGTTTCTTTGGCTTCTGGACCTTCATTTTTAGCGAGACGATATGCTCTCATAAATATATTCAATACCTCAACAGCGTGTGCAGGAAGGTGTTTGCCCGTAAAGAAGTTACCTTCCAACTCGCACCAACGGACTCGAATCTGTCTGAACTTTGCCATCGCAAAATGAGCACGCCAATCTTCAGGACACAGATCTACAGCTAATGAAGCGATTTCCGATTCATCACAACCAATGACCCCAGAAACAAGACTAAAAATGTTATGTCGGTCTTTTCGAGACGCAATATTGAACGCTCTAACAAATGCTGCTCTCAGATGAGGATCGGGCAGATAGCGTGTCATATCAACGTATGTATCTGCTTCCTGTTTTTCTTCTGTGGCAATGCTGTAAGCCTTTCTATATGCAGGAACGATAGAGAGATAACCGGAGCGATCTCCACCAGTAGAAGCGTATCCGAGCCACGCTTCCCAACAATCAGGTTCAATATTGATAGCTTGCCTAAACTTTGCATTGGCTTTTTTCTCATCACCTAAATCTACAAATTTATAGCCATCTATAAGTAATTCTTCAACATCCTTACCTTCATAACCATAAACGTGTTTTGTAATATGTTGTGTAATTTTTTGAACAATTTGGTCATGCTTTACGACAAACTGTGCGAAACAATGTTCGCAAGTGCCAATTTCATGAGAGTTATCTAAAACAATGTTGCCACCACATTGTTCGCAAATCAAACTAATTTTTGCCATATCCTGTATCTCCTTAAAAGCAACAGGCAAGACGAGCGTTCACTCCCATCTCGCCTGTAACTTTGTTTGTTTCTAAATGATTTTAGTTATCGCTAGTTATCGTTCTAGAACTAGACTTGTAACCACTGTTAATCTGTTTTAGTTGCATTACATTGAAAGCAGATTCAGTTGCTGATTTAGCTGCAGCAAAGTAAGCATTGCGTTTTTGTTGTTTAAATGCATTGTCCATCATTGCAGAAAGGCCGGCAAAAAGACCGCTTTTTTCCTGAATCATCAAGTAAATTTCAACGTACAAATATGTACCAACACTAGTATTGGAAATAGCAATTTGAGACTCGCTATCAATCTGAATTACAACACATTGCTCCTTGCTTGCACCCAGTGCTCCGAAAAGACCGCCACCGCTTGCTTTGATAGTAGAGATTGTAGATTTCAGAGGGTATTTCTTAGACTGAAGTTCAGTCAAGATAGTCTGCTCCAACTGATCTCTCTTGTTACCTGCATCATCGAAAATGTAGCTTTCGCTAAATCCGGTAAATTTTGTGTTTGCCATAAATTTTCCTCCTTAAATAAATTTTTTTATTCCTAAACAGCCTCAATAATTCAAAGACTGATAAAGGCTTTATATTTTTCAATTGTTTTCTGTGAGTTCACGAATTGTCTGTATAAAATCCGGAATTTGATCCAACATTACAGATGTAGCTTCATTCAAATCTAAAACTGTATTCAGTGCCATAAACATTGTCCAAGACATTTTTTCGCCCTTGTTTCTACTGAGGAATAACTTTGTCTTGATATGCCTATAAAAAAAGACCATTTGCTCTTGTGATACTCCTAGTCTTGCTCTAAATACAGGGAGTTCTGCTGTAAGTGTCATAATTGACTCTTCTTTAATTCTTTTTTATCTTTATACATACTAGTCCACACCCCGATTTCGTAGAGTATCTTACTTCACGCAAAACACCGCTAAATACTGAAAAATCAGCATTATTTGGTGGTGTTGACGATTTTATTTGACGGCTAATAAAGAGGAAAGCTTTTTCATATTCTCCTTCTTTAGCTCAAGAGTAGGATGAACATATCGGTTCATTGTGATATTGACAGTTGCGTGACCAAGAATTTCGTAAGCGTCAAATAGCATACACATAAAAGAACCATAAGTACTTTTTTTATAATT
>CAJUOR010000008.1:42391-42479 GCA_910588165.1 uncultured Thomasclavelia sp. | reverse complement strand
ATGCCGCACTGTCACTGCGGAGGTCGCGGGTTCGAGTCCCGTCCAGACCGCCAATATTATTAAAATATGCGAGTGTAGTTCAATGGTA
>CAJUOR010000008.1:0-42291 GCA_910588165.1 uncultured Thomasclavelia sp. | reverse complement strand
GAACGCGACCTTGCCATGGTTGACACGTGGGTTCGATTCCCATCATTCGCTCCATCTATTTTTGCGAGTGTAGTTCAATGGTAGAACGCGACCTTGCCATGGTTGACACGTGGGTTCGATTCCCATCATTCGCTCCATTTTTTTAATCTCTCCTTAGCTCAGTTGGTAGAGCATCTGACTCTTAATCAGAGGGTCCACGGTTCGAGCCCGTGAGGGGAGACCATTTTTTGTATATAGACTCAAAATGCATTAGATTAACTTGTGTATTTTGAGTTTTTATTTTGCCTTATTCTTTTTTTGAAGTAGACTTGGAGTACAAGTTTTATTTTAAATATAATCCAATTTCAATTTAGTGTAGTTTATGATAGAATAGCTTTGTAATATTATTATTAGTTTAATTTATATTTTATGAATCAACTAGGTTATATTAGGGCATAGAAGAATAGGAGAATGAGCGTGTATCAGGTAGTTGTAGATAAAAACAGTGATGGGCAAAGGGCGGATAAGTTTGTTAAGAAGATTTTACCGTTAGCCCCAAACAGTTTTATATATAAAATGTTTAGAAAAAAAGATGTTAAATGTAATGGTAAAAGAATTGCGGAACAAACGATGATTTATGCAGGCGATATCATTGAGATGTTTTTATATGAAGATAAGGTTAAGGAATTCCAAAATGAAGTACGTATTGAACAAGTGCCGATTACTTTTGAAATCGTCTATGAAGATGATAATATTTTAATTGTCAATAAGCCATGCGGTTTGCTTCTACATGAAGATGATAAGGAAAAGAAAAATACTTTGGCTAATCAAGTTTTAGCTTATCTGTATAGTAAAAAAGAGTATGATCCTAGCCAAAGTCAAGGTTTTGTGCCGGGTCCTGTTCATCGCTTAGATAGAAATACGAGTGGGTTAGTGATTTTTGGGAAAAACTTTACTTCTTTAAAAAATCTAAATGAGATGGTTAGACTTCGCCATTGTATTGAAAAACAATATGTTACAGTTGTCAAAGGTTATATGCAAGGGGACGGACATCTAGTCGGTTATATGAAAAAAGATGAAGAGAAACAAAAGTGTTATATGGTGTCTAAGGAAACAAAAGGGGCGTTGACGATGGAAACAAAATATCATGTGCTAAAATCAAACTCGCTTTATAGTTATGTAGAGATAACTTTGGTTACAGGACGCACGCATCAAATCCGTTTACATTTATCTAGTATTTCACATTCTGTTATCGGCGATCGCAAGTACGGTGATTTTGAAGTGAATCGAATAATGAAAGAAAAATACCATTTATCGCATCAATTGCTTCATGCCTACCGAATTACTTTCAAGAAATGTATCGGTAATCTTCAATATCTTCAAGACAAAAGTTTTGAGGCTTCTATTTCGGATAAATTTTCTCAAATTGTTCAAGATTTGTTTTGAAACCGCTTCGCTAGTATAGTATAATAAAATAAGAAAAGCATGAGGAGGAATATAAAAATGAAATATTATATTGGGATTGACTTGGGAGGAACAAATGTTCGTACACTGTTAGTGGACGAAGAAGGTAACTCATATAGTGAAGTCAAAGATGTCACAGAACGTGAAAAAGGTCCTGATTATGTTTGTGCTAAAATCATCAGACAGATCGAATCCTTAGATTACAGTGTATGTGGTGGTATAAGTGGAGTTGAAGGTATCGGTATTGGTGTACCGGGACCAGTTGATACGGTTAGAGGTGTCATGATTATGGCAACTAATTTACCCGGATTTGAAAATTATCCGATTTGTCAGAAATTAGCCAATCGCTTTAACTTACCTACATTTATTGATAATGATGCTAATGTTGCCGGCTTGGCAGAAGCTTTGTTAGGGGCAGGTAAAGGTTTACCGATTGTTTATTATGTGACTATTTCTACCGGTATTGGTGGTGCTTTAATTGTAGATGGTAAATTGGTTTCCGGCGGACGTGGACATGCCGGGGAAATCGGTAATATCATCGTTAAAAATAATGGTTATAAATTCGGTGGTTTAAATCCGGGGGCAGCTGAAGGAGAGGCAAGCGGAACAGCTATTACACGAAAAGGTAAAGAAATTTTAGGTGAAGATGTTGTTAAACATGCCGGAAATGTCTTTGAATTAGCTGCGAATGGTGATTTGAAGGCTCAAAGTATTGTTGATGACACAATTGCTATGTTGTCTAATATGTTTGCCAATATTGCTCATACAGTTGATCCGTATGCTTTTATATTAGGCGGCGGTGTTATGAAATCTAAAGAGTATTTCTTTGAACGCTTAATTGAACAATTTAATGCCAAAGTACACGTTGGAATGCGAGGACACATAAAATTCTTACCTGCGAAATTAGAAGATTGCGGTGCGATTGGTGCGGCTATGCTTCCAATGTCCAGATTGAAATAGTGACGTCAAAAGACGTCGCTTTTTTGTGTTTGTTACTGTTAATTCTGAAAGACTTATGGTATTATATAAAACACGGAGGGATAGCAGATGAAAAAAAGAGTCGTTTTAGGTTTATCAGGTGGCGTTGATTCAGCTGTAGCTGCCTATTTGTTGAAGGAACAAGGTTATGAGGTTATCGGTGTCTTTATGCGAAATTGGGATAGTAGCTTAAATAATGACATATTAGGTAATCCGACGAATAATGATGATGTCTGTCCCCAAGAGAAAGACTACCAAGATGCTATCAATGTCGCTAGGCATTTGGGCATTGAGATTCGTCGTGTTGATTTTATTAAGGAATATTGGGATCAGGTTTTCACTTATTTTATTGATGAATATGCTAAGGGAAGAACACCTAATCCGGATATTTTATGCAACAAACATATTAAGTTTAAGGCTTTTTTAGATTATGCCATGTCTATTGGGGCTGATTATATTGCGACCGGACACTATGCAAGAATTGAACATCATGAGAATGAATCGGTGATGCTTAAAGGTATCGATACGAATAAGGATCAAACTTATTTCTTATGTCAACTTTCACAAACGCAAATACGTAATGCTTTATTTCCGGTAGGAGAATTGACAAAAGCTCAAGTGCGTGAGTTGGCAAGCCAATTGGATTTACCTGTAGCACATAAAAAAGATAGTACGGGTATTTGTTTCATCGGAGAACGAGATTTCCGCGAGTTTTTGAAAAACTACATTCCTGCTAAACCGGGGAAGATGGTGGATATTGTGTCTAAAAAGGTTATAGGCGAACATCAAGGGATTATGTATTATACGATCGGTCAGCGTAAAGGGTTGAATATCGGTGGGGCTAAAGCACCTTGGTTTGTTTGTGGTAAAGATTATGATCAAAATGTGCTGTATATTGCTCAAGGTGATGAGAGCGAATGGCTTCATAGTCACGGAGCTTTGATTAGCGATATGAATTGGATTTTAGATAATCATGGCGATGAATTTCATTGTCAGGCAAAGTTCCGTTATCGTCAAAAAGATAATGGTGTCACTGTGAAGAAGATAGATGAAACACATGTCTATGTTACTTTTGATGAACCGCTTAAGGCAGTTACCCCAGGACAAGCAGCTGTATTTTATGATGGCGATGTGTGTCTAGGCGGAGGGACAATTGATAAAGTATATAAAAATGGAAAGGCATTGAACTATCTATAATGAGTGAAGTTTTAACAGGTAAAATTAACCAAATCTGTTTTTATAGCGAAGAAACAGATTTTATTGTCGTAAACGTAACAACTAACGAAATGGATAGACCGGTCTTAATGACCGGTTATATGCCAGATTACAGCACGTCGTTAACTTATCGTTTTGAAGGTGAATTTACCACACATCATAAATACGGCAAACAGTTTAAAATATCAAGCTATGAAGTAGTTACGACAGACGATGGCGAAGCTGTCGTCCGTTACTTATCTTCTTCTTTGTTTCAAGGTGTTGGTCCTGTTTTAGCCAAACACGTAGTTGAGGCTTTAGGACCTGATGCTTTGAAGAAAATTGTAGAAAATCCGGACGCTTTAAATCAAGTGCGAGGAATGACGGAAGAGCGAAAAAAGGTTATAGAAAAAGTTTTGACTGAAAAAGATGACCAACATAAAACCTTGCAGTTCTTTTTAAGCCATGGCATTTCTTTAAAAATGGCAACGAAAATCATGGGGGTATATCCAAAGGATACGGTTCAAATCGTTTCTGAAAATCCTTATTTACTAGCGGAAAATGTTGAAGGGATTGGTTTTAAAACCGCTGATGAATTAGCACTTTCCTTAGCTTTTCAGCCTGATCACCCTTATCGGTTACAAACTGCTTTGTTATATATCATCAAACAAGAGTGTATGAATCAAGGTAGTACCTACCTTGGCTATGAGATTATTTCTTCACGCTTTAAAAGACAATTTCCCATGATTGATGATATGACTGAAATCTTGGAGGCATTGTTGCGTGATGAAAAAATTGTTTTAGAAGATGGCAGGTATTATCCGGAAAGTTTATATCGAGCAGAAAAGATTATTGCCAATACTTTGAAAAAATATATTGCGGGTGTTTCTAATCCCGATTATGATTTTGAAGATGTAGAAGAAGGTATTGCGACATTAGAAGAAAAATGGAATATTGAATATGATGAAAGTCAAAGAGAAGCTATTTATGCTTTTTTAGAAAATGATTTGATGATTTTAAGTGGGGGACCGGGAACGGGTAAAACGACAATTGTTAAAGCGATGTTGACACTGTATCAAAAAATCGAACCGGGTAAGCAAATCGCTTTAGTCGCACCGACAGGTAGAGCAGCGAAACGTTTAAGTGAGGCTTGTGAGTTGGAAGCAACAACGATTCATCGTTTATTAAAATGGGACGTCTATACCAATACGTTTAACCATGATGAAAACCACCCTATTAGTGCTGACTTATTGATTATTGATGAATTTTCAATGGTCGATACATTTTTATTTAGTCGGTTATTAGCTGCTTGCGGACAAGTAACTAAAATCTTATTGATTGGAGATGAGGCACAGCTGCCTTCGATTGCCCCAGGACAAGTGCTGTATGACTTGATCGAAACTAAACAAATTGAGTGTGTGTTTCTTAAGCATATTTTCAGACAACAAGCCAAATCGGGCATTATTTCTATATCCCATGCCATTAGGCATGATGAATTGCACGCTTTAGAAGAAATTGACAATTATCAGGATATTCATTTTATGCCGTGCAAGGAACAAGATGTGATTCGCTTTGTTTCTAAAATTATTCAAAAAGCAGTTGATGAAGGCTATGACTTTTATGATTTTCAAGTTTTATCTCCGATGTATCAAGGAGCAGCCGGCGTTGATGCCATCAACGAGGCTTTGCAAAATTTGTTAAATCCTAAAGCTGAAAATAAACCTGAGGTTCGCATTTATCAACATATTTTCCGTGAAGGCGATAAAGTGCTACAGTTGAAGAATCGCCCTGATGATAATGTTTTTAATGGCGATATCGGGATTATTATCGAAATTCAAAAAAAAGACGGCTTTTACTACCAACAAGATAAAATTTTTGTTGATTTTGAAGGCGATATTGTTGAATACACAAGTCAAGATTTCAATCAGCTGACACTAGCTTACTGTATGTCTATCCACAAGGCACAAGGTAGTGAATTTAAAATCGTTGTGATGCCTTTTGTCTTTAGACATGGACGTATGCTGAAAAAGAATTTGATTTATACAGGTATGACTCGTGCGAAGCAAGCTTTGTTTTTAATTGGAGAAAAGCAAGCTTTTATTTCGGGAATCGCCCATAATGAAAATAAGCGAGAAACGACATTAAAAGAATGTTTTATACAAAAAGAAGCACTTTCGCCGTATGATTTTATTGACTAGAAGCAAACTAAAAGTGTATTTTTAGAAAATGAGGTGAATAAAATGATGAGAATGGCGGAAGTCATGTTGATTGCCGGAGTTACTGCGGTTGGTTATGGGATTACCCAAGATCCGAAAATGAAACGCAAAGCCAAGCGTATGAGTCGACAGTTGAAAAGAAAGCTTCATTTCTAGTGGCAAGAACCAGTCATGATGATTGGTTCTTTTTTGTCTAGGCATAAAAAAGTTAAAAATGCCCACCTTATAAATGGTGATGTTATGGATAAATTAAAAAATGAAAAATATATTAAACTAATCTTATTATGGTCAATTATAGCGATAACTTTCTATATTATCGGCGATATTTATCATGTTTTTAATTTGGTAAAAATAACGATTGAAGCTTTGATTCCGGTTTTAATCGGTGTTT
This sequence comes from uncultured Thomasclavelia sp., assembly GCA_910588165.1. Classification (GTDB taxonomy): domain Bacteria; phylum Bacillota_I; class Bacilli_A; order Erysipelotrichales; family Coprobacillaceae; genus CAJUOR01. Next base: position 36,069 of record CAJUOR010000008.1, on the reverse strand, counting down.
TTATCAGCTTTTTATTAGAACCGTTGATTATTCGTTTAACACGATTGAAAATCAAAAGAAACATAGCGTGTTTCATGGTCTACTTAATAATAGCGTTTCTGTTTGCGGGTGGCTTAATCTACCTTATTCCTAAAATGACAGCTCAGCTTCAAGGGTTTATAGATTATTTACCAAGTCTATCTAGCTATTATAAAAGCTTTGAAAACAGTGAAATGAGCCGTATTTTATCTTCATTTCATTTAGAAGAACAGCTGCCAAATTTAATTCAAACGTGCTGTGGTACGCTGTTTAGTCGGGTCGGTAATTTAATGGATAGTTTTTTTCAGTTAGGAATCGGTGCCGGGGCAGCCTTATATCTTTCTTTAGATTTTAAAAAAGTGACATGTTATTATTATGATTTAGCCCCCCGTAAATATCGTAAGGAATATCGTGAAATATCTAAGAAAATAGGGCATTGCACATTTATGTTTTTGCGTTCGATGCTTTATGATACGTTGATTTTTTTTGTGGTGAGTGCGCTTGTTTTGACGGTTTTTAAATTTGACTATCCTTTGATTTTTGCGGCGATTTTAGCCGGAACGAATCTGATTCCCTATATTGGTCCGTATATCGGTTTAATTCCTTTAGCGATTGCCGGTTTTATGACTAGCCAGATGCAAGGTATTATTGCCATCATCATTTCTTTTGGTCTGCAAAGTTTGGAATCGAGCTTAATTCAGCCCATCCTTTTACAAAATATGATTTATCTTCACCCGGTTGTCGGTATCTTCGGTATTTCTTTTTTTGGAGCGCTTTTTGGGGTTGTGGGCATGATTTTTTCACCGCTTCTTATGATTATTGTCAAAATCTTATACGAAGATATTGTTTTTAAGAAAATATGGCTTGAAAAAGAAGAAAAAATAGTCTATAATTCCAATGAAATCGATGATAAAGACAAGTAGGTTGTGAATAGTTTTCAGAGAGTTGACGGTCGGTGCAAGTCAATAGCTTAAACAACCGAAGCTCCTTTGGAGAGTGACTAATCCTCACCGGTAGTTCCGTTATAACTATTAAAGGTGTATGCTTAGGCATAAAATAGGATGGTACCGCGATATAGTCGTTCCTTAGTGGAAGGACTTTTTATTTTTTTAATAAAAGAAAGGATGAGTAAAATGAAAAAAATAACCGGAAATGAAACTCGACAAATGTTTTTGGACTTCTTCAAATCTAAAGGACATGCGATTGAACCAAGTATGTCTTTAATTCCTGTTGACGATCCAACACTTTTATGGATTGGTGCGGGTGTTGCGGCTTTGAAAAAATACTTTGATGGTACGATGAAGCCTGAAAATCCACGTATTACGAATGCTCAAAAGTCCATTCGTACAAATGATATTGAAAATGTTGGGGTAACGGCTAGACACCATACCTTCTTTGAAATGTTAGGAAACTTCTCAATCGGTGATTATTTTAAACATGAAGCGATTGAATTTGCTTGGGAGTTTTTGACTTCAAGTGAATGGTTAGGATTTGAAAAAGAAAAATTATACATCACAGTCCATGATAAAGATGATGATGCCTACAACCATTGGATTAGTTTAGGGGTTGACCCAAGCCACTTATTAAAAACACCTAATAACTTCTGGGAAATCGGCGAAGGGCCTTGTGGTCCTGATTCAGAAATCTTCTATGATCGTGGCGAAAAATACGATCCTGAACATATCGGTGAAAGCTTATTCTTTGAAGAATTAGAAAATGATCGTTATGTTGAAATATGGAATTTAGTATTTAGTCAATATAACGCTAAAACCAATGTGCCTAGAGAGCAGTATCAGGAATTACCTCATAAGAACATTGATACAGGCATGGGCTTAGAACGTTTAGTCAGTGTCATTCAAGAAGGCGAAACTAATTTTGATACGGATTTTTTCTTGCCGATTATTGAAGCAACCCAAAAGAAAGCTAAAATCGGATATGCCCAAGACAAGATGGCTTATCGTGTGATTGCCGACCATATTCGTACAGTAACTTTCGCATTAGCTGACGGGGCAAGCTTCTCGAATGAAGGTCGCGGATATGTGTTACGCCGTATTTTAAGACGCGCTGTGCGTTATGGTAAGAAAATCGGCATTCAGGATGCCTTCATGTTTGAATTGGTGAGTGTTGTCAGCGATATTATGAAAGATTACTATACATATTTACCTGAAAAAGTTGACTTCATTGCTCGTTTAGTTAAAATCGAAGAAGAAAAATTCCATGCAACTTTAAACGATGGTGAAAAGATGCTAGGCAATATGTTAGCTCAGGTTGAAAATAATACATTGGCAGGTGCTGATGCTTTCCGTTTGTATGATACTTATGGATTCCCATTTGAATTGACCTTGGAAATTGCCAATGAACAAGGCATTGATGTCGATGAGGAAGGTTTTAAAGAAGCGATGACTAGACAAAAAACAATGGCTAAAAATGCTCGTGGCAAAGTTGAATCTATGGGAAGTCAAAATGCCGAGTTAATGGATTTTATGACACCTAGTGAATTTATTTATAATCCACAACCAATCAGTGGTAAAGTTATTGCGATTTTCAAAGATGGACATTTAGTTGAACAATGCGAAGGCGAAATGGATATCATGTTAGATAACACTAATTTCTATGCTGAAATGGGTGGACAATGTGCTGATACGGGCTGTGTTTCAAATGATAGCTTTAAAGCCGAGGTTAAATCTGTAGTGAATGCGCCAAATAAACAACACTTATTACATTTGGTGAACGTTCAAGGACAATTAGCTGTTAATGATACTTTAAATCAGATGGTTGACTGTGCCAAACGTGCTAAAATTCAATGCAACCATACCGCAACGCACATTCTTCAAAAAGCTTTGAAATTAACCGTTGGTGATCATATCAATCAGGCGGGTTCTTATGTGGATTGCGAACGTTTGCGTTTTGACTTTACCCATTATGAAAAATTAACGAATGAACAGTTAGCAGAAGTTGAAAGACGTGTTAACGAGGAAATTTTCAAAGCCGAAAAAGTTACAATTGAAAATATGAACATTGAAGAAGCTAAAAAGAGGGGGGCAATGGCTCTATTCTCAGAAAAATACGGTAATGAAGTTCGTGTTGTTTCGGTGGGCGATTATTCGATTGAATTGTGTGGTGGTTGCCATGTAGCTTCAAGTTCAGATATCGGTCTATTTAGAATTGTCAGCGAAGAAAGTATCGGTTCAGGCATTCGTCGTATTGAAGCGGTAACGGGCTTAGCTGCTTATGAAGCTTTTAAACATAGCGAAAAACTTTTAGAAACAACGGCATCTATTTTAAAAGCCGGTAATGTTGAAATGGTAGTTGAAAAAGCTGAAGCTACATTAAATGAAAATGCGACTTTGAAAAAGGAAAATGCGACATTACAAGATAGAATCAATGCTTATGAAGCTAAAGATGCCTTAAAAGATGTAGAGATGATTGGTGATGTTGCCTTCTTAGCTGTAGAAAGTAATGAAACAGATAATGCGGCATTGAAGAATTTAGCGTTTAGTTACCGTGATTCATTAGATTCAGGTGTTGTCTTATTGTTAAGTACAAGGAATGATAAATTGTCATATTTTGTTGCGGTAACTAAAGATTTAACTGCCAAAGGAATTAAAGCCGGAGATTTAGTTAAAGCAGTAAATGCTGTTTGCGAGGGACGAGGTGGCGGAAAGCCTGACTTCGCTCAAGGCGGAAGCAAGTGCATTGATAAGAAAAATGCTGTGATTTCTGAAATAAAAAAAGCTTTAAACTAGATATTTTTAATAAAATGATGTAGAATAGTTATAGGTGGTTTCGGAAAGGAGCGATATATATGAAAAGAGATAATTCAAAGACAATGATTTTTAGCTCTGAGGATATCAAACGTGAAGTCATTCGTTCCAATTTGCAGACAGTTTTCTTGGCATTGCAAGAGAAGGGGTATAATGCAGTACATCAAATTGCGGGATATTTAATTTCTAATGATCCTGCTTATATCTCAAGTCATAAAGGTGCTAGACAAATTATTCAGCAGATTGATAGAGATGAAATCATTGAAGAGCTAGTGAAGTCTTACATGGAGGATTAGCATGAATAAAGTCATGGGTTTGGATTTGGGTTCACGAACAATTGGAATTGCACTATCAGATGTTTTAGGGATGATTGCGCATGGACTAGAAACATATCGTTTTCAGCCGGAATGCTATCAAGAGGCCTTAAACCATGTGGTAGAAATTGTCGATAAGGAAAATGTTCAGGTTATTGTTTTAGGGCTTCCTAAACACATGAATGGCGATATTGGAGAACGGGCTCAAATATCTATCCGCTTCAAAGAAATGTTGCTAGAGGCTAGACCTCATCTTAGTGTAGTGCTTTCTGATGAACGCTTGACAACCAAAGCAGCCGAACAGTCTTTGATTTTTGCGGATGTATCAAGAAAGAAAAGAAAAAAAGTGATTGATAAAATGGCGGCGGTTAATATTCTGCAAGGCTATTTAGATAGTCACTAAAGGAGGATAAAACAATGGATTCAGATGTAATTGTTGTGACAAATGATCAAGGTGAAGATAAAGAATATACAATTCTTTTCACTTTTGAAAATAATGGTAAGTCATATGTCTTATATTATGATGCCGATGAGGCAGAACCAAATGTTTTCGCATCTGTTTATGATGATGAAGGGCATTTGTTTGATGTTGACAGTGCGGAAGAATGGGATATGATCAATGATGTATTTGAAAGCTTCATGAGTAATGATGAAGAAACTTGTGAAGGTGAAACTTGCGGTTGTGGACATCATCACGATGAAGACCATGAATGCGGTTGTGGACATCATCACGATGAAGACCATGGATGCGGTTGTGGACATCACCATGACGAAGACCATGAATGTGGTTGTGGACATCACCACTAATTGATAATACTAAGGGAAATGCGATGCATTTCCTTTTTTGCGTCTTTTGTCGTATTTACTTTTATTTTAAAATCACGTATAATAATAAAGGAAAAATTGTGAGGAGGTGAATGTGCAGTTATCAATTGCACAGAATATGAAAAAGAAAACAACGAAGTTAGTTATTGCAGCTGCCATGTTAGTGATTACGATCATCGGTGGTATGTATATTTTCTATAATGAAAATTTGAAACCAACAGGGTCAAGTGAGGATAAAGTTATCTTAACGATTGAAGATGGTGCGACTTTTCAAGATTTATTTGACCTATTAGATGAAAATGGGTTAATGAAAAATCAATTAGTTGCGAAGCTTTATTTGAAATTGCATAAAGTTGATGGGCTTCATGTCAACAGCTATGAATTAAATAAAGGTATGAGTTTACCTGAAATTATTGATGCCGTTACAAGCGGGGATACAGATTACTTAGTTAAAATCAGGGTAACGATTCCCGAAGGATTAACTTTACCGCAAATTGCCGAAATAGTGGCGGAAAGTTGCGGGGTTAGTAAAAAAGAAGTAATGGATCAGTGGAATAATCGTGAATATTTGGACAAATTAGTGTCTGAGTATTGGTTCTTAAACGCTGATGAAATTTTCCAAGATGGTATTAAATATCCATTAGAAGGCTATTTATTTCCGGAAACATATACATTGACAACTAAAAAGCCAACAGTTGATGATTTAACTTATGCGATGTTAGAAATGACAAGTCAAAAATTACATGAATACGAAGAAGGCATGAATAAAATGCAATTAACTCCTCATGAATTTTTAACATTCGCTTCAATTGTCGAAAGAGAATCATTATTCGATAAAGATAGACCGATGATTGCGGAAGCTTTCATCAACCGTTTGCAACAAGATATGCCTTTAGAAAGTGATATTACCGTTTTATATGCTTTAGAAAGAACCGGGGTTGATTTAAGTTATGCGGAAATCGAAAGCGTAGCTGATTCACCTTACAATACATATAAACGCACCGGTCTTCCTATCGGACCTATCAGTAGTGTTTCTGATATTACGATGAAAAGCTGTGTTAATCATGCCGATCACGATTATTTATTTTTCTATGCAGGACCGGACGGTACGGTTTATTATGCTAAAACTTACGATGAACATTTACAAAATGTAGATGCGTATCCATGGCCTGATGAATAATAAGGGGTTGATGTTGTGGATTTAATAGAATTAAAAAATAAAGCGTTGGAAGATCAGATTCCGATTATGCAAGAAGAGGGCTTGGCGTTCATGGTAGAATTACTTCAGGAGTGCCAAGCGTCTTCTGTTTTGGAAATAGGTTCGGCAGTTGGGTATTCGGCTATCTATATGGCTAGTCACGTTCAAAGCGTCAAGATTGATACGATAGAGCGTGATGACTTTCGGGCAAAGCAAGCTAAACAGAATATTAAAGCATTTCAATTGGACAAACGCATTGAACTGCATCTTGCCGATGCGTTGGAACTAGAGGAAGCAGTTTTAAAATATGCTCCTTATGACTGTGTTTTTATTGATGCTGCCAAAGCCCAATATCAAAAGTTTTTTGAAAAATATATCCATTTGTTAAAAGCAGATGGTTTTGTGATTGTCGATAATTTAGATTTTCATGGCATGGTGTTTGATATTGAACATATTCAAAACCGTAATACAAGAGCATTAGTTCGCAAAATTAAACGCTTCAAAGATTGGATTTTAAACAATGGCGATTATGAAAGCGAATATGTTCAAAAGGGCGACGGGATTGTCGTGATTAGAAAGAGAGGCAACAATGGAACTTTTATGTAGTTTAAATAGTTTGACATACGTTAATGACTATCAGGCATTAGATGTGGGCTTAATTGTAGGTAATGATGAAATTTCCAGTCGTCATGCCTTAAGTATATCTTTTGAAACGATGGAAAAATTAAGTCAAAGTTTCAAAGTTTTCGTATTGATGAATCAACTGTACGACCAAAAAGATTTAGAATTGGTTAAACAGTGGTTAAGCGATATAAAAAACAGTCAAATCTATGGGATTATTTTCCAAGATTTCGGCTTATTGAATATGGCAAAGGAAATGGGCTTAAAACAAGAAATGATGTATATGCCGGAAACTTTAAACACCAATGGGGCGACATTGAATGATTTTAAAACGATGGGGATTGACAGCAGCTTCTTGGCTCGTGAGATTTCGTTAGAAGATGTTGTGAAAATCGCTCAAAAAACGGAAATGCCTTTGATGGTTCAAATTCATGGTGTGATGTATATGGCGCAATCCAGACGTCAGCTCTTAAGTAACTATGCAAGAGAAAATGGATTGGATTTGACAGAAGATATTTATACGCTCAAAGTCAAGGATAATGATTTAGAGGCTTGGATTTTTGAGGATCGCTTTGGAACTAATATTGTATCTAAAAGCGAGTTGGTTGCCTTAGATTATTTAGGCAGTCTTGATTTAGAAATGATTCGCTATGGGTTTGTTGATTGCTTTAAGATGGACGCCTATCGAGCTTTAGAGGTGGTTAATCTTTACCAGGAAGCTATTCAGGCTGTTGGTGATGGTACGTTTACGAAGCATCACCAAGCTTTAAGAGGTATGCTTGCAAACTTGATGGGTGATGTTGAAAAGACAGATGGTTTTTACCAAGATAGAACAGTATATAAATTAGATGATGTGAGGGTGATGGATGATGAAAAAAGAAATCAGTCAAATCATTGATGGCCGTCGTGTCATTGTGAGAAAGCCGGAATTGTTAGCTCCGGCAGGTAACTTAGAAAAATTGAAAACAGCGGTTTTATATGGTGCCGATGCGGTTTTCTTTGGTGGGAAAGAATTTTCTTTGCGTTCTCAAGCTTCAAACTTCAGTCTTGAAAATATTCAAGAGGCTGTTGCGTTTAGCCATGCCCATGGTGCGAAAGTTCATGTCACCGCCAATATTGTCATGCATGAAGAAAATTTAGCCGGTTTAGAAGATTACTTATTAAAGCTTGATGAAATTGGGGTCGATGCAATTATTGCCGCTGATCCGCACGTTATTTTAACGGCAAAGCGTTTAGGGTGTCGGTTTGAAACGCATCTATCAACCCAGATGTCTTCAACTAACAGTGAGGCTGTTAAATTTTGGGCAAAAAAAGGTGTTGAACGTGTCGTTTTGGCTAGAGAAGTTACTTATGAGGCTTTAACGCAAATTATTGAACAATCACCTATTGATATTGAGTATTTTATTCATGGTGCGATGTGTGTGAATTTATCAGGTAGATGTATGCTTTCTAATTATTATTCAAGGCGTGATGCTAATCGAGGAGGCTGTTCACAGTCATGTCGTTGGTTTTATACTTTAGAAGACAGCCGACAACAAACCATTGGAGATACACCTTTTACCATGTCAAGTTGCGACTTAGCCAGTATCACCGAAATCCCGCAATTGATTGAAGCCGGGGTAGATTCTTTTAAGATTGAAGGCAGAATGAAGTCAATTCATTATATTGCTACGATTGTATCAACGTATCGTAAATTGATTGATGCTTATTGTGCCGATCCCGACCATTTCAATATGTCGGATTTTTATGAAAAAGAAATAGCGAAGGCAGCTAATCGCAAGGTCAGCACCGGCTTTTTCTATGGTATTGCCAATGAAAAGCAACAGTTGTTTAATTTACGTGATGAGCACCCAACTCAAGAATTTGTTATCCGTGTCTTAGCTTATGATGAAAATACCGGCTTGGCAAAAATTGAACAGCGAAATCATTTTAAAGTCGGAGATGTTGTTGAATTTTTCAGTCCAAATCAAGATAATTTCACGATGCAGGTCGAAGCGTTATACAACTTAGAGATGGAAGCTATTGAAGTGGCCAATCACCCGATGGAAGAATTATATTTAAAAGTATCATCTCATGTCAGTGCCAATGATATGGCAAGGAAGGTGAGAAAATGAAACCTTACTTAATCGGTCTTGCAGGTGGAAGTGCCTCGGGCAAAACCTCGATTGTCCATGCTTTAAAAGAAGCTTTCGGTAAATATGTTACTGTTTTGTATTTTGATGACTATTACAAAGATTTAAGTCATTTGCCTTTTGAGGCTCGGACAAAAATCAATTTCGATCACCCCGATGCTTTTGATTTAGATTTACTTGCAGAACACGTGAAAGCATTAAAAGAGGGAAAGGCGATTGTTAAGCCGATTTACGACTTCAAAGCACATAATCGCTCTAATCAGACGGAGTATCTTGTGCCATCTGAAATTGTTTTATTAGATGGTTTGTTTACATTGGCAATCGAAGAGGTTGCCAAATACTGTGATTTAAAATTATATGTGGAAACACCGGCGGATATTCGCTTTATCAGAAGGCTAGAAAGAGATATGTTGGAAAGAGGGCGTAGTTTAGAATCTATCAAACAACAATACCTAACAACTGTTAGACCAATGCACGAACTGTTTGTCGAGCCTTCCAAGTATAAAGCTGATTTAATTGTGTTACACGGTGTTGAAAATAAGGCGGCGATGGACGTTATTATCTCTAAGATATTATCTAAGCTAGACCAACAAAATACGCCAAAAGCCATGTTAAAATACTAGAATAGCTGTTTTTGAAACAGATTATTTAATGAAGATAAGTTTTTAAGATTTAAATAGAAAACTCAAAGAAGAATATTTTGACTATTACTAAAAATTATGCTATATTAAATGATGCGAGGTGAGAGTATGGCAGAACACGATAAAGTATTGCTTACCAAAAGTGGTATAGAAAAGTTACGTAAAGAACGTGATTTATTAGTAAATGTAGAAAGACCTAAAGTCATTGAAGATTTGCAGGCAGCACGTGCCCAAGGGGACTTGTCAGAAAATGCGGATTATGATGCGGCAAGAGAAAGACAAGCTGAGGTCGAAGCAAGAATCAAAGAAATCGATGCAATGATTCAAAATGCAGAGATGATTGATGAAGATGCGATTGATTTACAAGTTGTTAAACCGGGTATGCAAGTTAGAATGTTAGATATGGCAGACAATATTGAAAATGAATATGCGATTGTCGGTGCTTTTGAAACGAATCCCGATCAAGGTAAGATTTCTAACGAATGTCCTTTAGCGAAAGCTGTTTTAGGACACGCTGTTGGTGAAACGGTAACTGTAATGGTCGAAGAACCATATCAAGTTAAAATTTTAGAAATTAAATTAGCTGATTAAAAGCTATTTGAACCGTTTGTTGTAACGGTTCTTTTTTTATTATCCATAATAAAAAAGATGCAATCGCATCTTTTTTGGACTAAACTTCTGTTTGCACTGAATTTTCGAGGGTTTCTGATGTATTTTCCGGTTTAATTTCAGAAATTTCATCATAATAAGGTTGAAGAATTTCCTTGAAGTAAGGCATATCTTCCTGTAAATCCTTGATTTCTTCTAGTGTTTCTTTGCGATAAGCTTCATTGATAGAGAACTGGTATTGACAGTTATTCATCCAATTCTCCAATGTTCTATGCAGTGTGACCAATGTTTTCTGCTCCATTGATTCAATATCAACTTCATCATCTAAAGCTTTATAAATATCCTGAATGCCTTCAAATTGATTCACAACGTAATGATATTGTGAAATAATATCAGTGATATCATCAACGGTTGATAGCTGTTGATAGAACATTTCAATCTTTTCATCAAACTGCTCGACAATCGCATGAGAATTCGTAAAACACTTTTTACAAACACGTTTATTGAAAAGAATACGTTTGCCACAGTAGGCACATCTTCCACTCCAAACAAGAAGATAAATTAAAGACCATGGTAAAGTTACAAAAATCATGCAGCCAAATAAAACCTTCTGTCCCAATGTTGCTTCTTTTGTTCGTGTACTTTTTTTTGTTGTAGACACAATCATCACTCCCTTAGCTATAGTTATAACATAATTTGACAGCACTTTCAATCTTTTCAATCATTTACCTTTTTTTAGTTGAAATAACTGTGACTTTTATTAAAATATAATGTATAATGATAAAAAAGGAGGAATTTTTATGGGACGTTTAGGAATTTCAATTTATCCGGAACATTCGACTTTGGAAAAAGATAAGGCTTATTTAAGTTTAGCTGCTAAATATGGCTTTTCACGAGTTTTTACTTGCTTATTATCTGTTAAGAAACCGGCAGGTGAAATTAAGAAAGACTTTGAAGAGGTTATCAATCATGCCAATAGCTTAGGTATGGAGGTTATCGTTGATGTAGCACCGAATGTTTTCACTAATTTAGGCATCACTTATGACAATCTTTCATTCTTTAAGGAAATCGGAGCAGCCGGCTTCCGTTTAGATGAAGGTTTCAATGGTTCAGTTGAAGCTAATATGACTTATAATCCCGAGGGCTTGAAAGTTGAAATCAACGCCAGCTCAGACAGTCCGTATATTGATTTGATTCAATTTAATCGGCCCAATAAATCTAAGCTGATTGCTTGTCATAACTTCTATCCACAGCGTTATAGTGGGTTAGGCCTAGACTTGTTTAAAAAAGCCAGTCAGAAATTACGTGGTTATAATATTCCGATTGCCGCTTTTGTCGGTTCGCAGGAAAAGGGAACATATGGACCTTGGCCTGTCAGCGAAGGGCTATGCACTTTGGAAATTCATCGTGATATTCCTATTGATGCACAAGCCAGACACTTATTTGCTACCGGCTTAGTTGATGATGTAATTGTCGCTAATGCTTATGCAAGCGAGGCTGAGCTAAAGGCTCTTTCCGAAATTAATCGTGATTTATTGACCTTCGGCTTGAAGCTTGAAGAGGGTGTAAGTGAAGTTGAAAAGGAAATTATTTTCAATTTTAAACACCATGTTCGTGCTGATATGCCTGAATATATGGCTCGTTCAACAATGAGTCGTATCGCTTATGCCAATGCCGATATTCCGGTTGGGAATGTCGCTGATTTAAAACGTGGTGATGTCGTTGTGTTAAACAATGAATATGGTCATTACAAAGGGGAATTGCATATCATTTTACAAGATATGCCAAACAACGGTGCTAAAAATATCGTAGGAAGTATCCCTGAATATGAGTTGGCAATGTTAGAATATGTTGTACCAAATGCTAAATTTGCATTTTCAGAAGTAAAATAGGGAAAAGCTCCAAATCCGGAGCTTTTTCAATGAAGGAAGGAAGAATCATTGATGGAAAATAATTTTAGTATAGCTTTTGTATTGTATAAAGATAAAAATATCGTCGTTACGGAAATCGAGAGAAACTATGAAAAACTCTGGCATGAAAAGTTGGAGGGTCAAGCAGGCTTAGATCAGCTTAAAGGACATATCGCACAATTTGAGTTTGTGATTAGCTTTGTCGATGAACCGATTGATGAAAAAGAGATGGTACAAGTTGCCAAGCATAATCCTTTCTTTGAAGAGGGGATTAAGATTGCGCAAAAACACCAATGTCATGCCCTTGTCGGTGTTAGAGGTGTAGGCAATGCCGTTGCCAGATACAAAGTGCTAACTAAATTATTGGCAGCCACTGTATCTTCCTATAATGCAGTAGCTGTTTATTTAGGTGAACAGCAGTTATTCTACAGTAAAGAAATATTATTAGAAGGTGCGAAAAGTTTAGATAAAGGGCAACTCCCTGTTCATCTATGGCTTTATTTTGGTTTTTATGCCCATAATGAAGCGTTTTGGGTTTATACGCAAGGCATGAAAGTCTTTAATAGAGAAGAATTGGAAATCAGTGCCGATGATTTGCCTATGCAAACCTTACATGAAATACTGATGTATTTAGCGACTGTTTTAATTAGTACACATCGTCAGTTTGAAGATGAAGAGCTTATCGAAGTAGGGGAATGTTATTTAACTGTTACCCATCGCGAAAGTCCTGCTTTACAAACACCGACCTTATTTTTTCGGTTTGAAAAAAATTAGGATTTTGGTATAATGGTAGTGAGGTGAAATATCAATGAAACAATTGTTTAATGATCAAGCTATCAAAAGAACGCTTGTACGTATTTCTCATGAAATATTAGAAAAAAATAAGGGCTGCGAGGATTTGGTACTTATCGGAATTGTTACCAGAGGTAATTATTTATGTCAGCGAATTGCCAAGCAAATTAAAGCTATCGAGAAAATAGATGTTCCTTATGGCTGTATTGATGTGACGAAATATCGTGATGATCGCAAAGAACCGGTCATCAATGATTTATCTGATATTCCTTTTTCGGTTGAAGATAAAAAGGTTGTTCTGGTTGATGATGTTTTGTTCCGTGGAAGAACTGTAAGAGCTGCGATGGAGGGTATCATGCAATTAGGCAGACCCAAAGAGATTCAGTTAGTGGTCTTTATTGACCGAGGACATCGTCAATTGCCAATCCGAGCTGATTATGTCGGTAAAAATATTCCGACAGGTTTGCATGAAACTATCGAGGTGCATTTGTCAGAAATAGATAAGGAAGATTCTGTCTGGATTAAAGAACTAAAGGAGAATGAAGATGCCAAAGATAAATAAGGTTAGAAAGGCGGTCATTCCGGCAGCCGGGCTAGGCACGCGTTTTTTACCAGCGACGAAGGCTTTAGCGAAGGAAATGTTACCGATTGTCGATACGCCAACCATTCAATATATCATAGAAGAAGCTGTTCAAAGCGGAATTGAGGAGATTTTAATTATCACCAATAGCAATAAGCATGCGATGGAAAATCACTTTGACAGAAATTATGAATTGGAAGATAGACTTTTAGCTTCCGGGAAAAAGGCAGAAGTCAAAATGATCAATGATATTGCTAATTTAGCTAATATTTATTATATCCGCCAAAAAGAGCCTAAAGGTTTAGGGCACGCGGTTTTATGTGCTAAATCATTTATCGGCGATGAACCTTTTGCGGTTTTATTAGGCGATGATGTGGTGGTGAATAAAAATAGCAAACCGGCTTTGCAACAGTTGATTGAAGCTTACACAGATACGCACGCCAGTGTTGTCGGTGTTCAAACAGTTGAACGCAAAGATGTCAGCAAGTATGGGATTGTTGAACCTAGTGCCAGTCATCCTGCTAAGGGCAGATTAGTAAAATTGACAAATATGGTGGAAAAGCCCAAAATTGAAGAGGCGCCAAGTCAAATGGCAGTATTGGGTAGGTATGTTTTAACACCTGAAATCTTTGAGTTATTAGAAACACAAACCAAAGGTGCCGGTGATGAAATTCAATTAACCGATGCGATTAAACGCTTAATGGATCGTCAGGCTGTCTACGCTTATGATTTTGAGGGCATTCGCTATGATGTGGGGGATAAGTTCGGTTTTATAAAAGCAACGATTGATTTTGCGTTAGATAGGGAAGATTTGAAAGGTAAAATCCAAAATTATTTAAAGGAGCTTGTGGAAGGGGGCTTTGAAGCATGAGCTGGAAAGAAGATTTAGACGAAAGAAAACAAAAAGAGGAAGCAAGACGTTATTTTAGAGAGAATAATACTGAATTCTTCTCAGCGGAAACATGGCTAAAGCTGATTTTGGCGGGTATTGTCTTAACACTTGGCTTTGGTATTCTGTATTCGCTTTTTGTAAGAGTTACACACGTTACTTTTTCTTACATTTTGGCTTTAATGGGTGTTGCCATCGCTAAAGTTTTGAAAAAAATCGCTAAAACCGGAAATATGAAGATTGCTATTTTAACGATTATTTTCTATGCGGCATCTATCTTTATGAGCCATGTGTTCTATTATGCATTAGAATATTTTACACTGATTGACTACGGTACTATTTTTGATTATTTATTTGAACCGATAGTGTGGAGAACTGCCTTGAGTGCACTGTCAGATTCTGGCATAATGACTGGCATTATTTACCTAATCGGAGGCTTTTATGCTTATCAAAGCGCACTTTATGACTAAAAGGGAATTTTCTTTATAAAATCCCCTTTTTTTCATTTGTAAAAAAAGATGAACCGTAGTATAATTACAATGTTAATAATATTAAGGAGGAAATTGAAAATATGGCAAAAACTTATTTATCAATGGACGGTAATACAGCTGCCGCTCACGTAGCCTATGCGTTTACCGAAGTTGCCGGAATTTATCCAATCACGCCTTCTTCTCCAATGGCAGAAAATGCTGAAACTTGGGCTGCTCAGGGAAGAAAAAATATTTTTGGATCTGCTGTAAATGTAGTTGAAATGCAATCAGAAGCCGGTGCTGCCGGTGCTGTTCACGGAGCTTTACAAGGTGGAGCTTTGGCAACAACTTTCACAGCTAGCCAAGGTTTGCTTTTAATGATTCCAAACCTTTACAAAATTGCTGGTGAAATGTTACCGGGTGTTGTGCATGTAGCTGCACGTGCGTTAGCAACTCGTTCATTGAATATTTTTGGGGACCATCAAGACGTTTATGCTTGCCGTCAGGTAGGTATGCCAATGTTGTGTTCTCACTCAGTACAAGAAGTTATGGACTTAGCCGGTGTTGCTCACTTATCAGCAATCAAAGGTTCAGTTCCATTCATTCACTTCTTTGATGGTTTCAGAACTTCACACGAAATTCAAAAAGTTGAAGTGATGGACTATGAAGTATTAGCTGGCTTAATCGATAAAGAAGCAGTAGCTAAATTCAAATTAAATGCTTTAAATCCACATATCAATCCAATTGAACGTGGTGGGGCTGAAAACGATGATATCTACTTCCAAGGTAGAGAAGCGCAAAATACACATTTTGCAGCTGTTACTGAAATCGTTGCAGACTACATGAAGAAAATTTCAGATATTACGGGAAGACATTATGCACCATTTACATACTATGGTGATGAAAATGCTGAAAAAGTTATCATCGCAATGGGTTCTGTAACTGAAACAGTTAAAGAAACAATTGATGAATTAGCTAAACGTGGTGAAAAGGTTGGTTTAGTGAAAGTTCACTTATACCGTCCATTCTCAGCTAAATATTTATTAGATGTTTTACCTAAGACAGTGAAGAAAGTTGCTGTATTAGACAGAACGAAAGAAATGGGTTCTACAGGTGAACCATTATACTTAGACGTTGTTGCAGTCTTAAAAGATACTGACGTTGATTTAATTATCGGCGGACGTTACGGTATGGGTTCTAAAGATACAACTCCTGGTCAGATTAAAGCTGTTTATGATCATTTGGATTCTGAAAATCCATTTAACTCATTCACTATCGGTATTATCGATGATGTGACGCATTTATCATTAACAGAAGATAAATCTTTCCATGTAACTTCTGACTACACTGCTTGTTTATTCTACGGTTTAGGTTCAGATGGTACTGTATCAGCTAACAAAAACTCAATCAAGATTATCGGTGACCACACTGATTTATATTCACAAGCATACTTTGCTTACGATTCAAAGAAAGCCGGCGGGGCTACACGTTCTAACTTGCGTTTCGGTCATACACCAATTCGTGCAACTTACTACGTTAATAACGCTGATTTCATCTCTTGTTCTTTAGATAACTACGTATTAAAATACGATATGTTAAAGAATTTAAAAGATGAAGGTGTATTCTTATTAAATACAGAATTCTCAAAAGAAGAAGTTGTTGACTACTTACCAAATCTTGTGAAAAAACAATTAGCTGAAAAGAAAGCTAAATTCTATATTATCAACGCTAATGAAATCGCAAGAGAAATCGGTATGGGACGTCGTACAAATACGATCTTACAATCTGCTTTCTTCGCTTTAAATGAACAGATTTTACCAATTGATAAAGCTGTTGAATTTATGAAAGAAGCTGCTAAGAAATCTTACAGCAAAAAAGGTGATGCGATTGTTCAATTAAACTACAAAGCAATCGATGCCGGTAAAGATGCAATCGTTGAAGTTGCTGTAAATCCTGAATGGGCTAACTTAGAAGTAACAAATACTCGTGCTCGTATCGGTGATGATCATTTCGATAACTTCGTATCTGTTATCAATGGATTAGATGGTTACGATTTACCAGTATCAAGCTTCTTAGGTAAGAAATTAGACGGTTCTATGGAATCAGGTGTTGCTTACAAAGAAAAACGTGCAATTGCAACTGAAGTTCCTAGATGGAATAAAGATAACTGTATCCAATGTAATAACTGTGTCATGGTATGTCCACACGCGACTATCCGTGCATTCTTAATGACTGAAGAGGAAGTTAAAAACGCACCGGAAGATATTGCAAATGACGTTTTAAAACCAATGGGTAAAGGCGTTGACGGATTAGTTTATCGTATTCAGGTTTCTCCTGACAACTGTGTAGGCTGTGGCTTATGTGTAACTGAATGTCCTGGTATGAGAGGCAATAAAGCATTAGAGATGGCTCCTGTTAAAGAAGAGTTAACTCATGCACAATTAGCTGATTATATGTACACTAAAGTTACTTATAAATCAGAATACTACCCAACTAATTTAACTAAAGGTGTCGGTTTCTTAAAACCATACTTTGAAGTATCCGGTGCTTGTGGTGGTTGTGGTGAAACACCTTACTACCGTTTAGCTTCTCAGTTATTCGGTGAAGATATGATTATCGCTAACGCAACCGGCTGTAGTTCAATTTACACTGGTTCTACACCGTCTACACCAATGACAATTGATGAAAACGGTCATGGTCCTGCTTGGTCAAATTCATTGTTCGAAGACAATGCCGAATTTGGTTTTGGTATGAAATTAGCTCAAGAATACAAGACAAAACGTATCCTTGAAATCATCGAAGCTAACAAGGCTGACGTTGAACCTGAAGTTGCGGAAGTATTAGATAAATACGTTGCGGTTTCCGGAAATCGTGTTGAAGAAAAAGCTATCGTTGCTGATGTCATCAAAGCTGTTGAAGGTTCAGCTAACGAAGGTATTAAAGCATTATTAGAATTAAAAGGTGATTTAGTAACTAAATCACAATGGATCGTCGGTGGTGACGGTTGGGCATACGACATCGGATACGGTGGAGTTGACCATGTTTTAGCTAATGACTTAAATGTGAACATTTTGGTTTTAGATACAGAAGTTTACTCTAATACAGGTGGACAATCTTCTAAATCATCACAAGCAGGTTCAATCGCTAAATTTACTGCCAGCGGTAAACGTGTAGCTAAGAAAGATTTAGCTCAAATTGCTATGGCTTACGGTCATGTTTATGTAGCACAAGTATCTATGGGTGCTAATCCGGTACAAACAATTAAAGCATTTAAAGAAGCTGAAAGCTACGATGGACCATCTTTAATTATCGCATACTCTCCATGTATGGAACACGGTATCAAAGGCGGTTTAGCTAACCATCAGCAACAACAAAAAGCGGCAATTGAATGTGGTTACTTCAACCTTGTAAGATTTGACCCTCGTTTAGAAGAACAAGGCAAAAACCCATTACAAATCGATTCTAAAGCACCTGACTTCACTAAATTCCAAGATTTCTTATTATCAGAAAACAGATTTAATCAGTTAATGAAATTAAATCCTGAACACGCTAAGGAATTGATGGCTAAATGTGAAGAAGACGCTAAAAAACGTCGTGCTCGCTTAGAAAGAATGGCTGCTAATTAATGATTTAAACGGTATAGTTGAAAAACTGTACCGTTTTTTCTATCTTATTTTTTCCTTAAAAGGGTTATTTTCCTTTTAAAAAAGCGCAATTTGTTGTATGATAAAAAAGGGTGATGGAAATGAAAATTAAACTTTATTTTGAAAATGAAAAAGCCATTGCGAAATCAGGTATTGGTAAAGCCCTTCAACATCAAAAAAAAGCATTAACATTGAATAATATAGATTATACAACAGATCATCGCTGTAAGCATTTCGATGTTCTTCATGTGAATACAGTTTGGCTGGCAAGCTATTTAGAAGTCAAAAAAGCAAAAAGAAAAGGAAAGTCCATCGTATATCATGCTCATAGTACGGTGGAGGATTTCAGAAATTCATTTGCTTTCTCAAATTTATTGATTCCGTTTTATCGTCGTTGGTTAATGAAAATGTATGGTTATGGTGATTGTATTGTAACGCCGACAGCATATTCTAAATCATTATTGGAAAGCTATGGTTTAAAACAGCCGATTTTTGCTATTTCAAATGGTATAGATGTTGAGCGTTTTGCTTATGATGAAAAGAAGATACAAGCTTTCAGAGATTATTTTTCTTTGAAAAGTGAAGATAAAGTGATTATTTCAGTAGGCTGGTTATTTGAACGCAAGGGATTCGATACATTTTGCGAGGTAGCAAGTCAAATGCCTGATTATAAATTTATTTGGTTTGGCGATAAAAATTTATCTATGCCAACGGCAACGATTAGACATTGGATTGAAAATAAACCGGATAATCTGATTCTTCCGGGTTATATTTCCGGAGATGTTATTACAGGTGCTTATTTAGGCTGTGATATCTTCTTTTTCCCTTCACGAGAGGAAACAGAAGGGATTGTTGTACTAGAAGCCTTGGCGGCTAAATGTCCGGTTTTAGTTAGAGATATCGGCGTGTATGACGGTTGGTTGACGGATAAGGAAAATTGTTATAAAGGCAATGATACAAAGGACTTCGTGCAAATTCTAGAATTGATGTTACACAATCAATTACCTGATTTAAAAGAAGCAGGTTATAAGACCGCTCTTTCAAGAGGCTTTAAAGCGATTGGAGAGCAACTGCAAAGTGTCTATACATTGGCATTATCAAAAAAGGAGAGTTAATCTATGAGTAAGGCATTTAAAAAATATGCATTAAATTTATTATGGATTATCTTATTTACGGCGATTGCTTTATTTTTTACACTGCGTAAAGAATTCTATTCGATTTTGGAGGTATTAAGTCATATCAATTATTTTTGGGTGGCCATTATTATTGTGATTGCCTTGATACCGTTCATTTTTGAGGGACTAGTATTGAAAATATTCGCAAACATATACTGTAAGGATTACAGTTTAAAACAAGGTGTTGTTAATGGTTTGGTCGGCGGCTTTTTTTGTGGGATTACGCCTTTTTCAAGTGGCGGACAGTTTGCCCAAATCTATGTCTTTAAAAAACAAGGTGTTTCAACGACCAATGCCTTTGGCATTCTTTTAATGTACTTTATTATTTACCAAATATCAATGGTTGGGTATACGCTATTGATTTTGTTGTTTAAGTTTAATCAGTTTTTTAATGAATTTTCCGGCTTTGCCTCTTTAGCTTTGGTTGGCTTTGCGGTTAATGCCTTAGTGATTACCATGCTTTTGATTGGTGCGATTTCAAGCTCTTTTCAAACATTTTTAACCGGAACGGTTTTAAAAATTGGGCATCATTTGCATTTAGTTAAAAATTATGATATTGCCAAGATTTCATTGGATCAAAAACTTGATGATTTCCGCCAAGAATTATATGTGATGAAGCATCATAAAGCAGCGATTATTAAATCGTCATTATGCATCTTTATTAAATTGACCGTTCAATACAGCATTCCATTTTTGACGATGCTTGCCTTAGGTCAACATTTGCCTTTTCATCAATATTTTGATTATATCGGTATTTGTGCATTTGTCTATATGATTACAGCTTTTATCCCGGTGCCTGGGGCAAGTGGGGGAAGTGAAGGGACTTATGCCTTATTGTTCAGTTATTTAATGGGGAATATTTTATCGTCTTCTAGTATGTTGATATGGCGTTTTGCGACTTATTATCTGGTTTTGATTATTGGTGCATTGGTATTTGCTTTTAATAAAGAGATTAACGGAAGGCAAAAGAAAGGAGATTAGGTATGCGGATTGGGATTTTTACAGATACTTATTTACCTGATATTAACGGCGTAGCCTCATCAAGTCATATTTTAAGAAATGAACTTGTTAAACATGGACATGATGTTTTGGTGGTTACGACAGAAATTAAAAAAGGAACAGAATATATTGATGATGATAATGTTTATCGTTTATCGGGCATTGAATTAAAAAATCTTTACGACTATCGTTTATCTAGTTTTTTTTCGCTTAAAGCGATGGCTAAAATTAAGGCGATGGATTTAGATGTTATTCATGTTCAGACAGAATTCAGTATTGGTATTTTTGGTAAGATTGTAGCCCATCTTTTAAATATACCGGTTGTTTATACCTATCATACCCAATATGAAGACTATGTTCATTACGCACCTGTCATCGGAAAAATTGAGCCTATGCAGCCTTTATTGAAGAAAGGTGTGTCTTGGATTAGTCGCATTTATGGTGATAACTGCACTGAGTTAGTGGCGCCTTCAGTTAAAACGAAAGAAATTTTGGAAACTTACGGTATCGAAAATGACATTCATGTCATTCCGACGGGCTTAGAGCTAGAACGCTTTGAGGCTAGTAATCTAAATGAACAGCAACTAACAGAAGTTAAAAAGGAATGTGGCACTTATGAGAGTTCGGCATTCACTTTAATCTTTTTAGGGCGAGTAGCACCTGAAAAGAGTATTGATATGGTGATTTCAGCTTTACCGTATTTAAAAGATGCTGTACCTGAAATCAGATTGGTCGTTGTCGGCGGTGGTCCGGGACTTGATGAATTGAAAACATTAGCTGTGGATTTAGATGTTGAGGATAAAGTTTACTTCGCCGGTCCAAAAGACGGTACGGTAGTTCCTTATTACTATCACGCTTGTGATGCGTTTATCTCGGCTTCAACATCAGAAACCCAAGGTTTAACTTATATAGAAGCGATGGCTGCCGGATTGCCGGTTTTAGCTAGATACGACAAAAATTTAGATGGCATTATTCAAAATCAGTCAAATGGCTATTTTTTTGAGGATTTAGATAGTTTAGTGGCGTGCGTTAAGCAATTATTAGCTACCAATTTAGCTCAAATGAAGCAGCAGGCTTATGCGGATTCAAAACAATATAGCAGTGAGGTCTTTTATGAGAAAATTTATGATGTCTATAAAAAGGCGATTTTGCATAAACATTACAGCTATAAAATCGACAACATTTCAGCTCGTCCAAATGAAATGTGCGAGGTTGTTTTAAAGTTAGATAATCATCACATTTCTTTGCATTTACCTGAGAAGTATGTTTTGGCACATCAATTAGAAATCGGGCAAGTAATCGAACAAGATACGTTCAAAGATATGCAAACCTATGAATTTGTGGTTAAAGGATACAAAAAAGCTTTAAAGTATTTAACGACAAGAGATTATACAAAAAAACAAATGATTGAAAAGCTCGAAAAGACGGGTGATTATGAATCTCAATACATTGAGATTATCATTAGTTTATTGGAAGATAAAAAGCTGATTGATGATGAAAACTTTGCCCTAGATTATGTCAAACGGACAAGTCGCATGGGCATGGGGATTCGTAAATCCATTAGGAAGTTAAAAGAAAAAGGTATTTCTGACGAGGTTATTGAGATTGTTAAGGCTAATTACTCACGTGCCATAGATGTGGAAACAGCACAAGAAATGGTACGTAAGATTTACCGCAACAACAAAACTCGTTCAAAGGTAGCTTTAAAACACGCCGTTAGGGATAAGCTTTTCTATAATGGCTATGAGCCTGATGTGATTGAGGAAGCTATGGCAGATGTACCTTTTGAATTGAACGATCAGTTTGAAAGACAGCTTTTACATAAAGAATTAGAGAAAGCGAAGAAGAAATACAGCACCAAATATACAGGCAGAGAATTACAAAATAAAATATTTGTCTATTTAAGTCGCAAGGGCTTTGAATATGACTTGATTAAGGAAGTTTCGGAAGAAGGGAATGAAGATTTTGGAAGTAATGATTAGTACACTCAAAGCCGGAGAATCATATACTTTAAGAGCACTCATCAATAATGTGACGACAGGAAAAACAAACGGCAACAATAAAACAACTTATCTAACCATTATGTTGCAAGATAAGACCGGTGTTTTGACTAGTAAGCTATGGTCTGCAAGTCAGGAACAGATTGATACTTTGCAGGTGGGTTGTGTTGTCGATGTAAGCGGTGATGTGATTAAATATGGTGATGAACTGCAATTAAAAATTGAAAAGATTGCTATTTTCTCAAAGGAGGAAAGCGAACAAGTCAAGTATTTAAAATCAGCACCTTATCGTATTGAAGAAATGCAAGAAAACCTATTGCGATATATAGGGCTAATTAAAGATGAAACGATTTATACAATTACCAAAGCTTTATATGAACAATATCTTGAACAGCTCATGGTTTATCCGGCGGCTAGTCGTAATCATCATGAATATGTTTCCGGTTTAGCGTATCATACTTTAAGTATGTTAAAAATGGCGGAAGCTGTGTGTACGCTTCATCAGGAACTAAATACCGATTGGCTATACAGCGGTATTTTACTTCATGATTTAGGGAAAGTAATTGAGCTAAGCGGTCCTGTTGTGCCTGAATATACTCTTGAGGGCAAACTTCTAGGACATATCTCTATTGCTTCGGCATTGATTGAAAAGAAAGCCTCTGAGCTTAATTTGAACGGAGAGAAGGTAACAATCCTTAAACATTTAGTTCTTGCTCATCATGGTAAGCTCGAGTATGGCTCACCGGTACTTCCGCAAATTGCCGAAGCTGAGGTTATTCATTTGATTGACAATTTAGATGCGCGTATCAATATGCTTGGCAAAGTGATGGAAAATGTAGAAGAAGGACATTTCAGTAAACGTGTTTTCGCACTTGAGAATCGCAGTTTTTATAAACCTAAAAGATAGAATAGAAATGTTATGAAAGGCTAGGGGAAACCTAGCCTTTTATGCTGCTTGTTTTAATATGTTATTATTAGAAAGTGATTTAAAATTAGACATCACTTTAAAGTAAATAAAAAAAGGAAAGACCGCATTTGGTCAATCCTTGAATAAAACAATATCAATGTTGGCTACAGATTAAACTTTGAATTTCGTTTAAATCAAATTCACCCTCATTGTTTTCAAATGTTGTTTGGAATCCATCCTTTTCACTGTATCTAGGGATAATATGAATATGGAAGTGCATCACCGTTTGACCGGCAACTTCATTGGCATTAGATAAGATATTACAACCTATAGCCCCTAGATTTGCGACAATTTGTTTAGATAATTGGGTAGCTACTTTAAAGAGGTGTCCGGCAATTTCACTATCTGCTTCTAAAATGTTTTTGATATGCGCTTTGGGTACAACTAATGTATGACCTTTAGTTACTTGTGATAAATCAAGAAAAGCAACACATAAATCGTCTTCGTAAACATAAGTACCGGGAATTTCTTTATGTGCGATTTTACAGAAAATACAAGAATCCATTATTTTCACTTCCTTTTATTGAATATAGTCGGGATTAAGTGCTTTGATGTTGGCTTCAAGGGCAGGATCAAAAATTTTCAGACCATGTTCTTTAAGGAAATAAATTTCCGCTTCTGCCATCACATCATTTGATTCACGCAAAATCGTTGCAACTTCCGACTGCATTTTAGCGACATCGGATTCCATAATATCTATTACCGCATAGCCTTTTCCACTAGCTAAACTAATAGGGACACTGTAAATGCCATTCACTTTGAACTGAGGTAAAACAGTAAGTATAGCTTGATCGACAGATGATGTTTTAGATAAATCTGAAACGATGCCTAATTCACCTTTAGTATTGGAAGAATTTAAACCGTTGGCGGTATGTTCTTCAAAGGCTTTTTCAAAAGTTATTTCTTCATTGCTTAATTTTGAAATCAAAGAAATTGCTTCTGATTCAGATTCCACTACAATCATACGTAATTTTTTGAAATGGTATTGAGCTGATAGTGTATCGAAATTTTTATCGGCATAGCTTCTTAACATTTGTTGTTGACGAAGGCTAGGCACTAAAATTTCTTGTTGATACTGTTCAAATGATTCATATCCTAAATTTTCTTTGGCATATTTATCTAAATCTTCACCGTAGAAAGTCTTGTAGGAATTGATTGTTGTTTCTACTTCTTTTTTTAATGCTTCTTCATCGACTTCATAATCTTGAGCAATGAACTGCATTGCTTTATTGAGGACATAGTTTGCCCCATAGGAGTCCATCAAGGTTTCATAAATATCTTGATTGGTAATGCTGATATTTGATCCGCTGACTGCAACTTTGTCGGCATTTTCAATCCGAGTGCTGTATGCACTGTCTGTATTAGTACAACCGGCTAGTAGTCCTAGGCAGGCGATTGAAAGGATTTGCTTCTTCATATTATTTAGCCTCCTTTCTACTAGCTTCACGGCTAGCTAGACTTTTCTCTAATTCTGTTGTAAAGATTTTTTCAATATCAGGATTTTCAAAAGTCAATTCATAGTTTTGTAAAGCTACGTAGAGCATATAGTCATCGTAAGAAGTCAGTAATTCATCGGTAACTTGAGGATCTTTTTTCATCTCTTCTTTATTGGTTGAAGTTACGGTGATGAAGTGGTAGCCGTATTCGGATTTAGTGGCTTTACTGATTTCGCCTTCTTTTAATTTTAAAGCAACTTCTTTAAATGAAGTGACAAAGCTTGTATCTTTATCACAAATACCTAATTGCCCCCCCGTGTTTGCTGAACCGTCATCAGAATAATCTTTGGCGATTTGAGCAAAATCGACTCCGTCATCAATCAATTTTTGAACTTCATTTAATCTTTTCTGTTCTTCTTCGGTCGGTTTGTCAGGATCTTCCATTTTGACTAAGATATGGCTGACATAACGAGGTGTCTTTGTCTTGTAATAATCTTCAAATACTTCATCAAAGTGATTTTCGATATAGGCATTTAAAAATTCTTCAAGCTGAAATGAATAAATCATGGTTTCACGATAGTCATCAAGGCTTTTAAAACCGGATTGTGACAATGCGTTGCTTAAGTAAACATCTGCTTGAGCACCATAATATGAGGTATATTGATTTTGAATTTGTTCGATAGCTAAATCAGCTTCTGTTGCCATGGCATCTGTTGCAGGGTGATTGTTAATCACGATTTCTTTAATGATGTATTGGTAAATAGCGGTTTTACCGGAGCTTGACTTCATTAAATCATTGTAGACATCAGATGCAATGATTTTTTTGTCATTGTCGACGCTTGCAAGTGTATTATCACTTGATGTATTTGAAGCACACGCCCCAAGCATTAAAGCACAGGCTAATAGCGTCGCCATCTTTGATTTTATGTTCATAAGGTTCCTCCTTTTTTATAAACATATTTATTATAAACTTATTTGAGAAAATTTTCAATCATTTAGGCAAAAACACAGAACAACATGAAATTTTCCCATAAAATAGATTATCAATGGAAGTGAGGTGAAAAATATGCAAAATGAATGTGCATGCCCACAGCCTTGCGATTCAGGTCGTGGTATCCAAGCGTTTGTCTTTGTTCTTTTTATCTTGCTGATTATTCTTGCATTTCAAGGACGATAGGAGGGGTTAACTATGGTAAAAGATAAATCGTTTGCTTTGATTTTAGTCTTATTTATTCTTTTAGTCATTATTTGCGGTTTAATGTAACGTAAATAAAGAGGCATACAAGCTGTATGCCTTCCTTACATAGAAATCTGAAATATGATTTTAATTTTTACTGTGCAACTCTTTTAATGTTTGAAAAATAATTTTGAAAATAACTAATAGTGGCATAGCGACAACAATTCCCCATGGACCGAAAATGGTTGATGAGCTTAATAGGGCAAATATAACAAAGATCGGTTCAATTTGAATGCGAGAGGAATAAACTTTAGGTGTAATGATATAGGAGTCAACATTGGATTGAATAAAGATAGCCACCA
This sequence comes from uncultured Thomasclavelia sp., assembly GCA_910588165.1. Taxonomy (GTDB): domain Bacteria; phylum Bacillota_I; class Bacilli_A; order Erysipelotrichales; family Coprobacillaceae; genus CAJUOR01. Next base: position 9,546 of record CAJUOR010000008.1, on the reverse strand, counting down.
GTAATAATATAATTCTTGTTGTAGGCATACCCAAAGCGGTAATAATACCTAAAGCGTTGACAGCCATGGGACCTATATAAGGGAAAATACACGCAACACCCGATAATAAACCTAATAATAACCAGCTATTATGTCCGATGATTAAATAAATACAGCTGTAAATAGCGGTTTGAATCATCATTAAAATAAGAAAAGCTTTAATATAGGCGGCTAAATGGATATCAATTTGTTTTAAGCAGTAACCGAAATCGGTGTTGATTTTATAGGCGAGGCGCTTGATGGTTTGATGGATTCGAGGATAGTCAGCTAAGAAATAAATAGCTAGGATTAGATTGATTGTATAAGCTCCGATTTTATTGAGGGTTGAAGTGATAATACTTATCGTTGTATCCATGAACGATAAATTTACAATCCAATCTTGCATGATTTTTGTGGCTTTGGTCACAATATTTGTAATATCAATGTTGAAATGCTCTAGTAGGATTTTTTGAAGTTTGGCTAATCCGTCATATAACGGTCCGACGATATCGGAAATCTTATCATAAAGCAAAGGTACTAATGAGCCGACAAAAATACCGGCGATGATTAAAAGCAATAGGATAACTAGAGCGATGGCGATATGTCTTTTGACTTTAAAACGAGTTAAGCTTTCCACAAATGGTTCAAACACATAGGCGATGACAAAGGCGATAAAAAACGGTTTTATAACTATAATGAATAAATGGCATAAATTTTGCCATAATGAAGATGTTTCATACAATAAATAGCAGCAAAGAAGCAGCATGATGATATTTAAGATAACAATGAAATTTTTCCTTGTGTCAAACCAGTGAAGCAATTTTTTGAAGATGTCCATGTGCATTCCTCCTTTGCATCTCTTACTATATCATAGATTTTTCAAAAACGTCATATTTTCTTAAAATATTTCAAAAAATCAAGACTAAGTATTTGTTTTTATGAGCTATTTTTAGTACAATAGGATAATGAAAGGGGCGTAATTTAATGTCGACTTTGAAAATAGAAAATTTACATGTATCTATTGAAGATAAAGAAATTTTGAAGGGAATTGATTTAGAAGTATCAACAGGTGAGTTCCACGCTTTGATGGGACCTAATGGAAATGGTAAATCAACTCTTTTATCTACAATTATGGGACATCCGAAATATAAGGTAACAGAAGGTTCTATTACCTTAGATGGACAAGATGTTTTAAGCATGAGCGTTGATGAACGTTCTCGTGCCGGTTTGTTTTTAGGGATGCAGTATCCCCAAGAAATTCCGGGGGTAACTAACTCTGATTTCTTGCGTGCTGCAGTTAATGCCAGACAAGAAAAACCGATTTCATTGTTTAAATTTATTCGAGCTTTGGAAAGTAATATCGCAGAGCTTGAAATGGACGAAAATCTAGCTCACCGCTATTTAAACGAAGGTTTTTCAGGCGGTGAAAAGAAGCGTAATGAGATTTTACAGATGAAATTGCTTCAACCTAAGTTTGCTTTATTAGATGAGATTGATTCAGGCTTAGATGTTGATGCTTTACGTGTTGTTTCAAAAGCTATCAATTCGATGCGTAGTGAAAACTTCGGTTGTATGATGGTTTCGCATTATGAAAGATTATTTGATTTAGTTAGGCCTAGTCATGTTCATGTTTTAGTCAATGGGAAAATTGTGGTTTCAGGCGGTTATGAATTGATTACTAAAATTGATGAAGAAGGTTATGAGTGGGTTAAAGAATACGGTGTGGATTTATTGAAAGAAGAGAAGAATCGACCAGTCGTTTTAGGAACATGTGCGGCCAATGTTAAGAAAGGTCAAAATGGCTAATAAAATCAGAATTTTAATTGATGAAAAAGGGCAAGTGACCAAAGATGATTCTGCTTTTGTCCAAGTCAGTAACCAAGGGCCGTTAGAAATTACTGTAGAGAAGAAGGCACAGGTGGAAATAGAATTGGTTATGCAAACACCACTAGCTATTTCTTATGTGCTTAAACCTTTTTCAAATGTGAAATTAGTGGAAATTCGTGATTTTGTTTTAGGTGGAGATTTCAAGAAAAAGACCATCTTAGAACACGATAGTCAGTTGCAGGCGATTTACTTAAATCAAAGTAATCATCAAGGCGACTTAAATATTGATGAGCATTGTCAATTGTTTAATGATGCCGTTTTAGAAGTCAGCTATGGTGAGTTAAGCGATGGTAATACGTATGCTAGTTATACATATGATTTAGATGGACAGGGGGCTAATGCTCACTTGTATTTAGCCGCGATTGCCGGGAATACAGATCGAAAACGATATCAAGTTACCTTAAATCATCATGCTAAAAATACTTATGGTTTTATGGAAAACTACGGAGTAGTTAGACATCAGTCAAGATTGATATTTGATGGTATCGGACGCATTGTCAAAGGTATGCACCAATCGGAATCGCATCAAACAAGTCGTATTATCGTGTTCGAACCACAATGTATAGCTAAGGCTAACCCTTATCTATATATTGACGATTATGATGTTAAAGCCAGCCATGCCGCTAGTGTGGGGGCAATGAATGAAGAACATCTTTACTATTTGGAAAGTCGTGGTTTAACTAAGAAACAAGCGATGCACTTAATCACCATGGGATATTTATTGCCGGCTTTTAAAATGGTCAATAATGATGGATTGATTAAACAAATAGAGGATATTCTTTTGCGAAAGGTAGGGGAATAATAATGGACTTCAATCGTTGGCGTCAAGATTTCCCGATGCTTAGTCATAAGAAAATGCAAGGTGAGCCTCTTGTTTATTTAGATAATGGGGCAACGACATTTAAACCTCAACCTGTGATTGATGCCATTGTTGAATATCTAAGTGATTATACAGCTAATGCTCATCGCGGTGATTATGATTTAAGTGCGATTGTTGATGAAAAATTTGAACAAGCTCGAGCTGATATTGCCAAGTTTATCAACGCTTCTAAAAAAGAAGAAATTGTTTTTACTTCCGGGACAACCGATGCTTTAAATTTAGTGGCAAATGGTTATGCGAAATATCATTTGCATCAAGGCGATGAGATTTTAATCTCGGTTGCCGAACACGCCAGCAATACATTACCTTGGTTTGATATCGCTAGGGAAATAGGTGTTGTTGTGAATTTCATTGATTTAGATGAGAGAGGTTGTATTACGCTTGAAAATGTCAAAAAGGCTGTTAATGAGCATACTAAAATTATTTCTTTAGCCCATGTTACCAACGTTTTAGGTCATATTTTACCGGTTAGAGAGATTGCCGATTATGCTCATGAACGTGGCATTCTTTTAGTTGTTGACGGGGCTCAAAGCGTACCGCATATGCCCGTTGACGTTCAGGCTTTAGATTGTGATTTCTTAGCTTTTTCAGGTCATAAAATGTGTGGACCGACAGGTATTGGCGTATTATATGGACGTTATGATTTATTGAAAGTCATGACACCGACACGCAACGGTGGCGGAAATAATGCAAGATATAATGCCTGCGGTGTGGTAAGTTTAAAGAACCCGCCTGAGAAGTTTGAAGCCGGTACACCTAATATCGAAGGTGCGATCGGACTAGGAGCTGCGGTAAATTATTTAAGTGAAATCGGAATGGAAAATATTATGCAACATGAAATGAACTTAAGAAGCTATGCGATTGAAAAAATGTCAGCTTTAAAAGAAGTTGAAATTTACAATCCCGATGCCTCTTTAGGTCCGATTGCGTTTAATTTGAAAGGTGTTTTCAGCCAAGATGCAGCTAGTTTGTTTAATCGTTATGGTATTGCGGTGCGTGCCGGACAGCACTGTGCTAAGATTTTAGACGAATATTTAAAGGTTACAAATACTGTTCGAGCTTCTTTGTATTTCTATAATACGAAAGAAGATGTTGATCGTTTAGTAGAAATTTGTCAGAAAGGAGATGACTTCCTCGATGCCTTCTTTGGATAATCCGACAATTTTAAGAGAAATTATTATGGATCACTACCAATATCCCAGACATCATGAATTAATGAATGATGATAGCTACCAACAAGTGAATATGAATTCCAGCACTTGTATTGACAACATTGATGTTCAGGCTAAATTTGATGGAGAGATCATTGAAGATATTCGTTTTGATGGAGAGGCTTGTGCTATTTGTACGGCAAGTACTTCGATTATGACCGAACTTTTAGTAGGGCAGTCAATTGAAAAAGCGAAAACGATTATTGAAAATTATATGAATATGATTTATGAAAAAGAATACGATGCTGATTTGTTAGAAGAAGCGATTGCTTTTCAAAATACACATAAGCAAGCTAACCGTATCAAATGTGCGACTTTAGGCTGGAAAGCGATTGAACAGCTCATCGCAAGTCATACGGGAGGTGAACAAGGTGAGTGAGCATTTAAAAAACTTCCTTGATCAAGATGAATACCAATATGGCTTTAATGACGGTGATGTGTCTGTTTTTAAAACACCTAAAGGTTTAAACGAGGATATCGTTAAAGAGATTTCGCAAATTAAAGGCGAACCGGAATGGATGTTAGAATATCGTCTGAAATCATTAAAATGTTTTTTGGAAAAACCAATGCCTACTTGGGGTGTTGATTTAAGCAACATGGATTTCGACGACTATACATACTATGTTCGTCCAAGTGACAATAAAACTGATAAATGGGAAGAAGTACCGGAAACCATTAAAGATACTTTTAATAAGTTAGGTATTCCTGAAGCAGAGCAGAAATTCTTAGCCGGTGCCAGTGCGCAGTATGAATCCGAAGTTGTCTATCATAATATGTTAGATGAAGTAAAGGAGAAAGGCGTTATCTTCTTAGATATTGACAGTGGTTTAAGAGAATATCCGGAAATCTTTAAAAAGTATTTCGATACGGTTATCCCTTATCATGACAACAAATTTTCCGCTTTAAACGGTGCGGTTTGGTCAGGTGGTTCATTTATTTATGTTCCACCGGGAGTCAAATTAGAAAAACCGTTACAGTCATATTTCCGTATCAATTCCGAACGTATGGCACAGTTTGAAAGAACTTTAATCATTGTCGATAAAGGTTCGGATATCCATTATGTTGAAGGGTGTACAGCTCCTTCATATTCTAAAGATTCACTCCACGCCGGGGTGGTAGAAATCGTTGTCTTAGAAGATGCTAAATGTCGCTATACGACCATTCAAAACTGGTCTAAGAATATTTATAATTTGGTGACGCAAAGAGCCAAAGTAGAAAAAGGCGGTTCAATGGAATGGGTTGACGGTAATATCGGTAGTTTAGTTACGATGAAATATCCGACTTGTGTATTAGCCGGTGAAAATGCTAAAGGCACTTGTATTACCATTGCCGTGGCTGATGAGGTGCAAATCATTGATTCAGGCTCTAAAATGATTCATTTAGCACCAAATACTTCCAGTCAGATTATTTCCAAATCTGTTTCAAGACGTGGGGGTAAGGTTAATTATCGTGGCATGGTTCGTCATAATCCAAATGCGGTTGGGGCTAAAAGTAAAGTTGAATGTGATACATTGATTTTGGATAGTATTTCCACAAGTGATACAGTCCCAATCAATGATGTGCGCAATAATGATTCAACGATCGAGCATGAAGCAACTGTTTCAAAAGTGTCAGAAGATCAATTATTCTATTTGATGAGCCGTGGTTTAACCAAGGCACAAGCAACAGAAATGATTGTTATGGGCTTTATTGAACCATTCTCACGTGAGTTGCCGATGGAATATGCCGTTGAGTTAAATCAATTGATTAAATTAGATATGAGTGGCAGCATTGGATAATTATTCTATTCGAAAAGCTATATCTAAAAAAAGACAGCAGCTTGAGGCTGCTGTTTACGCTTCTTATTCCAACCGAATTTTTAAATTGCTTCAACAATCCTCGCAATTTCAAAAAAGCCAAACGATAGGATTATATTGTAGCGTTAAACAAGAAGTCGATACAATGTGTATCATCAAGGCATTATTAAAAGAAAATAAGCAAGTAGCGTTGCCTTGTGTTTTATCTAAAACCGAAATGGTATTTCGTAAAATTAAATCTATTGATGATTTACAGATGGGAAAGTTCGGTATTTATGCGCCAAAGGATACTTGTCCTATCATCATGACAATGGATATATTGATTGTGCCATTAGTTGCCTTTAACCAACAAGGCTATCGCTTAGGTATGGGCGGTGGTTATTATGACCGCTATTTGCACAAATACCCGCAATATACTTGTGGATTGGCATTTAGTTTTCAAGCCCATGAGTTTGAAGTATTTGTGCATGATTTGAAACTTAATGAAGTTATTACAGAAAGAGGCAGGCTGACTTTCAAATAGTCAGTCTTTTTTCATTTCTTAGACATATAATTTAAAAGAGGAGAAGTCTATGAAAAAATGGAAAATCAGCTTAATTATATCAATTTTATTAGGGTTAGGTTTTGGCGTTTATAAAAGCTATATGCATATACTACCGACCATGGACGCTTATGGTGAGCTGGCGTTAAGACAGTTTTGCAGTGCCGTTGCGGTTCATGCCAAAAGAAGCGTTTTCGATTCAAATATCAATGATGAATTGATTCAAATTCATCGTAATGAAAACGGCGAGATTGAAAGTATTGATTATGATGTCATTTACTTAAATCAACTAACCGATGATATGGTCAGTCTGACCGAAGGTATTATTAAAGATGTTCAAATAGGTCATTATGTCAGAAAAGATGACTCGCGCTTTGAAAGATATTTAGAGAATATTAGTACAAATGACGGTATTATTACGACAATCCCATTAGAGTCTTTGATTGCTTTTCCTCCGGTATCTTTTCTTCATTGGCGCATTCCGATTCGCTACCAAACCGAAAGTAATGTTGTGGGGAAAGTTGAACAAAGAGTTGAAAGTTATGACATCAACAATGTTTTAATTACGCTTGAAATCAAGTTAACTGTTCAACAGAAAATGATTTTACCATTTTTCCATGATGTGAAAAATATCGAATTGACTTTTCCGGTGGCTATGAAACTTATTCAGGGGAAAATTCCGGACACATATATAGGGGGTAACTCATGAATGAACTATTAAATAATTTTTATGGTATTTATCCTACGTGGATTGAGAATAATATCTTTCAATTTCAAAATCAACGGTTTTGCTTAGTGGATTGTTATTTAAGTGAAAAACAACTATGCCAGCTTTTAGAAATAAATCGATTAGTCATTAACCGGATGGGACAAGGGGGCTATCTGCCTATTAAAAATATGCAAAGGCATTTTTTAACTAATCATCAGGTTGTTTTTCAAATCAATGAATTCCCTGTTTCTTTAGAAACCTTTTTTATGCCTCATTACATTACGCTTTCTTCGCATAAAACATTAGTCGACGTAAGAGAAAGATGGATAGAGAAGGTAGAGTTTGTTCAAAAAAGATTCGCATATGAAGTAGACTGTCATCAAAACCATTATGCCTTTAAAATGACTTTGATTGAATATCATATCGGTATGGCTAAAACGGCAATAGGCATACTCAATGACTTGATTTATGATTATCCTAGTGGAGTGGCTTTAAATATGGTTTGTCATCGTCGTATTCATGCTTTGGATTTTAAAAACTGTATGTATCCTATGAATTTTATCATGGATAATCGAGCTAGGGATTTGAGTGAACTGTTTCTTCATGGCTTGATAGATGAAAATGAAGTTATGCGCTGCTTTGAACAGCAGGGCTATACACCTGCAGAAATGCTGTACTTTTTTTGTCGTCTACTATATCCGGTTTGGTTTTTTGATTTGATCGAGGAAGCCTATTTTTTGAATAAGGAATCTTTATTAGATGATGCTTATTTTTGTGAACAGATGGATAAACATCTAGTGGCAATCAAAAAAATCTATATGTTACTCACAAGAAAAATTCATCTGAAACCATTGAACTGGTAATCTTGTTTCATTTATGGTATATTAACGTAGAGGTGATAGGCATGAGTTATATGGAAAACTTAAAATTGATAGAGAATAAGCGTGCGGTGCTTTCAGAATTAAAGAATCAAATAGATATAGATGAATTTATAGAAGAATTAGAGGCTGATGATACTTATTTTTTAACTCTTTTAAAAGATGAGGATAGTAAGATTAGAAAATTAGCTGCTCAGATTTTAGCGGTGACAGAAATCGACAAATATCGTGATATTATTTTAGATATGTATTTGAATGAACCGCAGTTAATGATCCGAGGGGCATTGGTTAGGTGTTTACGATATTTTGATATTAGTGAGATTGTACCGAGTCTAGAGAAAGAAGAGGCAAGATTAACACACTGCTTAGATGGGGAAATGTCTAAACATCATAAAGATGAATTGCAAGCTTTGCGTCAGCTTTTAAAGGCATATCGAGTTTTACCACAACATACGTTTACCTATCTCAAGAAAGAAGTGCCTATGATTTTACTGATGCCATCAGGTCATCAGGAAGTGCTGATTGATGAATTAACTTGGTTAGATAGTAAAAAAGTGAGTTTAGGTGTTCAGGTAAAGACTAAAGATATTCAGCGTTTGTATGAAAGTCGCTTGTTCTCAAGTATTTATTTTCCGCTTTGTAAACTTCCTTCTTTAAATGAAGAAGCGGTTAAAGAAGGTCAAGTAGCTAAACGTATGCTTCAATTTTTAGACTCTTGTCATGAAGGAGATTTTGCCTATCGTTTTAGAGTGGACTGTGAGGATAGTGTGTTAGCTAAGAAAATTGCTCAGTTATTAGAGATAACAGGGCAGTCGCGTTTAGAAAATCACCCCGGTGATTATGAAATCGAAATTCGTTTACGCAAGAATAAAGCAAGGCAGGGACTAGTTTATTTGAAATTATTGACGATTGAAGACCGACGTTTTACCTATCGTCAACAGATTTCTTCCACTTCTGTTTCAGGGACAACAGCTAGTTTAATTGCACATTATCTCCAAGACTATGTTCAATTAGATGACAAAGTTTTAGATCCTTTGTGCAATGATGGAACATTGTTGATTGAACGCTGTAAATTAGCGACACCGCACTTTGTCATGGGGCTAGATGTCAGCTCGGAGATGATGAGTAAAGCTAAACATAATGCTCAGAAGGCGAATGTCGATATTCGCTTTGTTCAAAGAGATATTCATACCTTTGAACATCAGAGGAAGTTTGATGAAATGCTTACAGTGTTACCTAACATTCATCATAAAGAAAAGAGGGAAAGTGTTGAGAGATTATATCTTACCATTTTCAGACAAATTGAGAAATTAGTCAATCATCAAGGCATTGTTGCTTTATATAGTGCAGAAGGTAAGTTGGTAGAGCAGTGTGCAAAGAAAGTTAAATATTTGAGCTTGAAAAGAAAAATTCTGATGATTGGGCAACAATATTTATATATCTATGAAGTCACTTTAAAATAAAGGTGACTTTTTAAATGATGATAAAAGAAAATATTTTTATATTTTTATACAAAATAGTTGACGAATAGGTGGAGTTATGGTATTATATACGAGCGCTAGAGATGGAGACTTAGCTCAGTTGGGAGAGCGTCTGCCTTACAAGCAGAGGGTCAGCGGTTCGAGC
>CAJUOR010000007.1 GCA_910588165.1 uncultured Thomasclavelia sp. | reverse complement strand
AAGGAATATTTTTCAGGGTTAAAGGCACAGCTACGTTTTCTTCAATCGGCAATGTTTGTAATAAATTAAACTCCTGAAAGATAAAACCCAAATTCTCATACCGAAAACGTCCAATCTCCGTTTCCCCCATAACTCTTACTTGCTTACCGTTAATTTTAACACTCCCACTTGTCGGTAAATCAATTGTGGCTAAATTATTCAGAAAAGTTGATTTGCCTGCGCCTGATGGCCCCATAACAGTAATAAAATCACCTTCTTCAATATTTAAACTCACATGATCTAATGCGACAACTTGTGTTTTTTCATCATCACCATAGATTTTTACCACATCTTTTGCTTCTACGATAACACTCATGACTGTTACCCCCCTTTAAGTACAATTTTTTGATAAATAAAATAAGAAATAAAGCCGGCTAATACAAAGATTAAGATATAAAACAATAAAATTCCTAAACCGAATATTCCCGTTATCTTACCGGCAGCCACAAATTTGAATAAAATGGCGATAAAATAAAGTAGCGGGAAAATAATAATTACGGCATACAATCCGAAAACTTCTTGTGCAATAACCTTTTTCAAATCCTTGGTCACATAGCCAATCATCTTTAAATGACGAAAACTCAACTTGCGTTGCATAGCCTCAATCATTACTTTATAAGTAATCGACACTGCCATCATAAACGTTAAGACCGCATACGACATTAAAATAATAACTAATTGTCGCGGATTTTCAAAATAGACACACATAAAGCAAACTAGAAAAGTCGCTGAAATAATAACCATTTGAATTAAAGTCGTCGCCTGCTTCAAGGAATGATTAAGATTATTGATTGATATGATTTTATGTGGGTGATTATAGTATTTGTTATGGACAACACTTCTTAACATCTTTGGCATCACCGCTTTTAATATCCCGCTAATACCAAATAAACCGATACATGATATAGCTAAATACATCGTTGCTTCCTCTTCTAATGCCAAAATAAGTGTCATCGGCAAAATATAAAGTAAAACAAAGATAAAATCAGGTAATTTAATCATGCCTTTAGATTTAGGATTCATCGTTTTATCAGCTTGAATTAAGCTGATAATTTCCGTCCGATACGCATAACCGGTATCGACAATAACCAACCACACCATTTCGGTCGCTAAACTGACAATCGTATAGCCTATCCCCGCCGGATAGATTTGCCAAATGGGGCTTGTTGCATCTAAACGTGGATAGAGATAACTGTTGATTAAAGGGATTGTTAAATAGCCTAAAACAAGACCGATAGGTATAGCAATCAACATAATCAAAAAATTCTGTGTCAAAATATAATTAGCTAATGTTAAAACACTGCCACCACTCAAGGTTTCAATTGCTAACTCTTTCGATTTATTAGCTAAGTAAAATGAATTAGCAAAAAATGCCATGACCATTGCGATGATAACGACAATCAAAGAAAGTATCGTCGTAAAAGATTGCGACTTCCCACTTGGATCACCGCCATAAACCGGATTAGCGGTCATATTAAAAAACACAAACACAATCATTGTAGAGAAGATTAACGAACCACAATAAAAAAGACTCTTCTTGAAATCAGCCTTCAACATTCGTAGCGCAAATTTAATTGTTCCCATAATATGCCTCCCTCAGAATGATTTAATTATAACCGATTGCAAGGGCTTTCTCAATAAAAAAGTGAAAAAGAGCGAAATCTTTTAGATTACGCTCTAATACGTTTCATCTTTAATTTCTTCAATCTTCTTTTTAAATTCATCAGGTAATTCCGAATCAAACAAAAGATGTTCATGTGTTCGTGGGTGCTCAAAGCCTAAGACTTTAGCATGAAGATATTGCCCAAAAGATGTATTATCTCTTCTACGACCGTATTTTGGATCTCCGACAACCGGATGACCGATATATTGGAAATGAACACGAATTTGATGGGTTCTTCCCGTTTCCAACTGACATTCAACTAAAGTATAATTTTTGTACCTTTCGACAACTCTAAAATTCGTCACAGCTTCTTTGGCATTGACATCAGTTACTGTCATCGCCTGACGATCACGGGCATCACGACCGATAGGCGCATCAATTTTCCCATAGTTATGATTGATAACCCCATGAACTAAAGCATAGTAAAAACGTTTAACCGTCTTATCTTGCAATTGTTTAGATAAACTTTGGTGAGCCATATCGTTTTTAGCCACCATCAACAAACCGCTTGTATCCTTATCAATACGATGGACAATCCCCGGACGATTAACACCGTTGATACCTGATAAATCCTTGCAGGCATACAACAAACCATTGACTAATGTATCTTTATAAATCCCAGGACTTGGGTGCACAATCATACCGCTAGGTTTATTGACCACAATCACATCACTATCTTCATAAACAATATCTAAATCCATATCTTGGGCTTCGATAGTCATATCCACGCTATCAGGAATAACCAAAGTTATTTCATCATGTAAACGCACTTTATAATTAGCTTTGGCAATATTGCCATTAACTTTCAAATGCCCTTCCGCAATATAATTTTGAAGTTGTGTACGTGAACTTGCGACCTGATTGCTCATCAAAAGCTTATCAATACGTTGCCCTGCTTCATCTTCTGTTATAATGATTTTGATAGTTTCCATATTTGATACTCCTGTATAATAATTTCTAAAATAATCAATCCGATTCCTAAACAGACGGCAATATCAGCAATATTGAAAACCGGGAAATCGTAATTAAAAATATAAAAATGAATAAAATCTCGAACATAGCCAAAGATAGCACGGTCGATAAAATTACCTAAAGCCCCCCCGACAACTAGCACAATGCCAAAACGAGTTAAAATTTCATGTTTTTTAGTCACCGTGAAAAAATAAATTAAGCCACATAGCACAAGTGGTGTTGTCAATAAAAACAGCCATCTTCTACCCTCTAACAAACTCCAAGCCATGCCCTTATTATGCACATATGTAAAATAGAAAAAGCCATCGATAATCTCGTAATTTTGTCCTTCCATCATAATTCGGTCAGCCATCAGTTTAGTAACCTGATCGGCTACCAGAATACCTAACATAATTACGCCCATGAAAGCCAAGGTCTTATTAGTTAATTCAAAATCAAAATCTCTTGTCTTAATTTTGCACATAAAACTTTTCATTTTATCATAAAAATCTGTATTTTCTATTTTTTCTTTTATCTCATTCATAATATCACCCGCACCTATTCTAGCATATCCCTATTGATTTCACAATCATTCTCATAAAAAAACTGCTCAACCCGACATTGAGCAGTCATTGTTTAATCTTCTAAAACTTCATGACAACGTTCACAAACATCTTCATCATGCATTTCAGACGCATCATAAACATTCCAGCAACGCTTACATACAACACCGTTGAATTTCTCAACTTTGACATAGCTTGCTTCGTATTCTGCCATACCTTCACAACTAGACACTAAATCGAGTTTAGAAACAATGAATAACTGTTTCAAACTATCTTTTAAAGTTTCCACATCTTGGCATTCATCTTTTAGAGCTAAGGTAACTTTAGCTTCTAACGATTTACCGATGATTTTCTCATTACGGGCAACTTCTAAAGCCTTTAAAACATCATCACGCACATTCATGAAATGAGCAAATAAAGTTTCTAAAGCTTTCGCATTTTCAACTTCAACTAATTCAGGTTGGGCTTCTAAGAAAATAGATTCAGCCTTATGTTCATCGCAGTGGAAATGATCGTGAAGTTCTTCGGTTGTGAAAACTAACACCGGTGATAAAGCGCGCATAAAGTTCTTTAAGTGATAGTATAGTACAGTCTGAACTTGACGACGACGTTTACTGTCAGCTTTTTCGATATATAAGATATCCTTCGTAAAGTCTAAGTAGAAAGCACTTAATAAGCTAGTCATATAAGTAACCGCACTTGAAGTAGCTTCTAAGAAATCATATTTTTCGTAACTATCTAAAATATGAGCAATGACTTTATTCATTTGCACAAGCATATATTGATCAACCGCTTCTAATTCATTGACAGGCACAACATCGTCTGCTTTAAAATCATTCACATTTCCGGCAACAAAGCGTAATGTGTTACGGATTTTACGATAGCTTTCAGCCACTTGCTTCATGATTTCATCAGAGATACGAACATCTTGTTGGTATGAAACAGAAGCTGCCCATAAACGTAAGATATCAGCACCATACTGATTGACTAATTTAATTGGGTCAACTGTATTCCCTAATGACTTAGACATTTTATTTCCTTTACCATCTAAAACAAAGCCATGAGATAAAACTGTTTTATATGGTGCTTTTCCATAAACAGCTGTTCCGATAATTAAAGAAGAGTTGAACCAACCACGATATTGATCGCTACCTTCAAAATATAAATCCATCGGATAGCCTAAACCTCTTTCTTTCATACAACCTGTATGACTTGAACCGGAATCAAACCAAACGTCCATAATGTCTTTTTCCTTACGGAAAATTCCATTTGGAGAATGTTCGTTGGTATAACCTTCAGGTAATAAATCTTTTTCATCGCGTTCAAACCAAACATTTGAACCATATTGTCTAAATAAATCAGAGATATGTTTAAAGACTGCTTCTTCCATGATTGGTGTGCCATCTTCACAGTAGAAGATAGGAATTGGAACACCCCATGTTCTCTGTCTTGAAATACACCAATCACCACGGTCACGAATCATATTGTAGATACGCACATGACCCCATTGGTTTAACCAATTGACATGATCGATTTCATCTAATAATTTCTCACGAATTTTATCAATTGAACAGAACCATTGGTCTGTTGCTCTAAAGATAATTGGTTTCTTAGTCCGCCAATCATGTGGATATGAGTGAGTAATCCATTCCATATTTAATAAGCGTCCTAATTCATCTAGTTTCACACATACAGTTTTATTCGCTTCATCAACGTGTTGACCGGCTAAGAATTCTCCAACCTCTTCCATCATTAAGCCTTGCTCATTAACCGGGCATAAAACCGGTAAATCATAAGTCACACCGACGTTAAAGTCATCAACACCAAAGCCCGGTGCTGTGTGGACACAACCTGTACCGGCATCAGCTGTAACATGATCACCTAAGATAACTAAAATATCTCTATCATAGAAAGGTGCTAAACTTTTGAATGGGTGTGTGCAAGTTACGTATTCTAATTCAGAGCCTTTGAAATGTTTTAAAACATCTCTTTTTTCTAATTTAAAGCGATCGCATAAAGCGTCTTTTAATTCATCTAAAACAATTAACTTACCTTTTTCTGTATCAAGAACAACATAATCGAATTTAGCGTTCAAACAGATAGCTTCATTTGAAGGAATTGTCCAAGGTGTTGTTGTCCAAATAACAAATTTCTCATCACCTTCTAGTACACCCTTACCATCTAAAACATCAAATGCAACAAAGATGGTAGGTGATTTAATGTCATGGTACTCTACTTCGGCTTCAGCTAAAGCTGATTCACTTGAATATGACCAATAAACAGGTTTCTTTCCTTTATAAATCAAACCGTCTAAAGCCATCTTGGCAAATACATCAATTTGATTAGCCTCAAATTCGGGCATTAAAGTCAAGTATGGGTGATCGTAATCAGCAAAAGTTCCGACACGAATCAATTGTTCTTTTTGGCGTTCAACCTGCTGCAAAGCATATTCATAACATTTCTTTCTGAAATCTGCCGTACTCATCTCTTTGCGATTAACACCTAGTTTTTGGATAGCACTTTCGATAGGTAAACCATGTGTATCCCACCCCGGAACATATGAGCAGTAAAAGCCCATCATGTTTTTATAACGCACAATAATATCTTTAATAACCTTGTTTAACATATGTCCGGTATGCATATTACCATTGGCATACGGTGGGCCATCATGGAAGACGAAATGTTCCTTTCCTTCATTCTGTTTTAAAACTTGATGGTAGAGATCCATATCTTGCCATCTTTGCACATAGACCGGTTCTTTCTTTGGCAAATTGCCACGCATTTCAAACTCGGTCTTAGGCATCAATAATGTGTCTTTGTAGTTCATCAATGTTTCCCCCTTTTCTTCGTTTAATAAAATAAAAAGACCTCCTCTAAAGGACGTCTTTAAAACGCGGTACCACCTTTGTTCATAGCCATTGCTATGCCCTTGACATCTTAACGCGATGAACGGCTCACCCTAACTATTCAGGGAGCAACTCGGAAGTGATCTACTTATCGAAATTCCACTTATTTGCACCAACCATAAGTTCTCTAAAGCCTTTACTATAAGCATATGTCTTCGTCTTAGTTTTTACGACTGGCAATATCATCATCACTATCAACCATTAAGTTGGCATGTTTAGCGTTTGGTGACTTGCCTTCATTTATTAAATAATATACTTCAGAATTATCAATGGTGTCAAGTAATTCTTGACTCATTTTTTGAACACTGGCTCTAAATGTTGCCGCTTGTTCTTTAAAGCCATCGACTTCACCACTTAATGTTCTGACATAATCTAAAGATTCCTTCAAAATCAAATTCGCATTTCTTTTGGCTTTTTCAATCAATTCACTTGCTTCTTTTAAAGCCAAACGGGCAATCTCTTCATTGGCTTTTTCGTGAATTTGAATGCGATGATTTAAAATCTTATTTTCCTCTCGCAGCTTCTTTACCTCTTCTTCGATTGAAGCACGTTTTACTACTGCGGCATCAATTTCTTTTTCCATGCTTCTAATCATCTTCTCTACACTTTCGGGGTCATAACCTCGAAACTTGACAGGAAAATCAATATCTCTTTTATTTGCCACGCCATTCCACCTCACTTATAAAACCATATTTCAACGATATGTTTATCTTTACGATTAGTTTTCTCTAAATCGACCAATTTTATTCTACCATATTTCCTTAAAGAGATTATATCCATATTATGACATAAATAATTCGTTTGTACAACCTCTTTATAGTTAACTTTTACAAAATTAGATAGAATATATTGCGAAGCCTCTTTTCTAGATAGATGAAATGCCTCGGAAATAATCGCATCTAAGCGAAAAGACGGAATACTTACCTGAATTTGTCGATAATCCTGATGATGAACAATTTCTTTAGTCGCTTGCTTTATTCTGACACTCCCCTTACCTATATGTGTCAAATTAGCCTTTAGATAATCGCCAATATGCTTCGCACAAGCAAAGTAAGCCGTATTTTCTTCCACTACTATATCGCCATATAACTCACGCTTTAGCCCTAAATGCATCAAAGCACCCAAGACATCACGATGACTGATTTTCACAAACTTCCCGGGATAGCTTAATGCCATCACAACAACCTCAAAATCTTCTTCTGTAATCTTATCATCACGCATATGTATTAACCCACGTTGCATCTCGGCATCTTTAATTCCTCCGTTAAAAGAAATCTCAACACCGCTATTCTTACCGATTAACTTTGAAGCAACAGCTATTTCATGAGGGTTCATAAAATCCAAAAGCACGGGAACATAGCGTTCCAAAACCCGCTCTTTCATATCCATCAAATGACGACAGAATAATTCATCGCCCAAAAAATGTTCTAAATAATGTTCCATAGCATAAAAAAGAAAGTATTAGATGCCTAATACTTTACACGTCCTGTTCATCATCGTCCATTGTGATATTGCCAGAAACACCGATATTTTTAGGTGTGCAAAGGAAAATCTTTGGACCGATTTGTTGAATATCACCATCAATAGCGTAAATAACACCACTTAAGAAATCGATAATACGTTTTGATTGTTCTTTTTGTAAACGATGCAAGTTAACAACAGCTGCTCTTTTTTGTTTTAAGTAATTACCGATTTCACTGGCCTCAGCATACGCACGTGGTTCAAATAAAATTAAATGCCCATCTTTATTGGCATTGAAAGCTTTAACAGCTTCACTTGTACGTTGTGAATGTGCCTGCTCAAAAATGCTTGTTTTTGGTTCTGTATCTAATTCTTCTTCATAAGTTGATTCATCCATATCATCTTCAATATCTTCAGTGAACCAATCTTTAATTTTCTTTCCGTAACCCATGACAATGACCTCCTTGGTTTGATAGCACCATTATAGCATATTTCCATAAAAAAAAACAACGCTTAGCGTGTCATTAAAACAATTTTTTCAAATAAATCGCATTATTTTCAGCCATTTCTTATCTAAATTCATAAATTTTTTGTTATTTCAACCAAAAACTGTCATTAAGATAATTAGGTATTTCAATCTAACTTCAAGCAAGGTCAAACTTTTAAATTTTTAAACCTAACAAATCCATAGCTTTTGATGAAAAAAGAGAGTTAGCTTATCACTATTCACATGACGCCTACTCTCTATCCTTATTTCAAATCCTATTGATTTTAATTACCCAAAGGACTTATCCTCATTACAACTTTTGAACTAACGCTTTAAAATAACGGCCTCTTTCCTCAAAGCTTGAGAACTGATCAAAACTGCTCGTTGTCGGAGATAATAAAACCACATCGCCTTCAATCGCTACTTTTCGAGCTTCTTGTAATGCTTCGTCCATCGTTACCACAACAATTCCCATTTCACCAACTAAATCATCAACTAATCGCTTTCCGCAATCGCCATAGCCGATGACCTGTTTGACATTGGATAAATTTTTCTTTAATGTAGCCATTGAAAGATTTTTTTCTTTACCCCCAACCAATAAAATAATCGGACAAGTAAAAGACTGTATAGCGACAATTGTAGCATCGGTATTGGTACCTTTGGAATCGTTATAATACTTAACCCCATTAACTTCTCTGACAAATTCAACTCGATGTTCAACACCCGGGAAGCCTTTGACAGTCTGTACGATGACTTGACGCTTCACCCCTACCGTTTCACACATCGCTATAGCCATCATCACATTTTGAATATTCTGACGTCCGACCATTTGAATATCAGATGTCGGCATAATCATCTGATCATGATACATGATCATTTCACCCTCTAAATGATAGTCAGCTTGATGTTGCATAGACAAACTAACCACTTGTCCATGAGGTTTATACTTCGCCATATAGTCTTGAATATTTTGATCATCAAGATTGTTGATATAAACATTTTGATTTTCTTGATTCATATAAATATTCGTTTTGGAAGCATAATATTCATCTAAATTGCGCATATAGTCTAAATGATCCGGTGTTAAGTTAATAATTGTGGACACTTCCGGTCTAAATTGTTCAATATTCAATAATTGGAAGTTAGACATTTCTAGTACAATATAATGATTTTCTTCCGTTTCCAATTGATGTTCATAGACAATCTCGCATAACGGTACACCAATGTTGCCGGCAAAGTGGGCTTTTTTACCAAAAGCTGCTTTCAAAATTTCATAAATCAATGTAACTGTAGTTGTTTTACCGTTAGTACCGGTCACAGCTAAATAATGGTGGTGAGGTGCTAACTGATAAGCCAACTCTATTTCCGTATAAATCGGAATATTTCTTTCTTGTAAACGCAAAATAAACCACTCGGTGTATTTAATTCCCGGATTTTTAATGACAAAATCAAATTCTTCTTCAAATAATGCCTTTGGTAATTCACCGCAGACTAAACGTACGCCCATCGCTTCTAACTCAGCTTGATGTTCAAGCTTATCTAACGGTTTGGTTTCACTTAAAGTAATTTGAGCCTGATGTTTATGTAAAAGCAAAATAGCGGCCATACCGCTTTTTGCCAAACCTAAAACCAGGACTTTTTTTCCTGCAATCTCCATCTTACATCACCCCGATTAGACAGCCTGCAATACCGCATAAGAAACCGCAAAACCAAAAAGCAAAGACGACTTGCTGTTCTGACCAGCCCAGCATCTCAAAATGGTGATGCAACGGTGCCATACGAAAAACACGTTTACCGGTTGTTTTGAAAGAAACAACTTGAATGATAACCGATAATGTTTCTATAACAAAAACCCCACCGACAACCAATAACAATAATTCTTGTTTGGTCACAATCGCTAACCCGG
Source organism: uncultured Thomasclavelia sp. (assembly GCA_910588165.1). Classification (GTDB taxonomy): domain Bacteria; phylum Bacillota_I; class Bacilli_A; order Erysipelotrichales; family Coprobacillaceae; genus CAJUOR01. Next base: position 34,703 of record CAJUOR010000007.1, on the reverse strand, counting down.
CTAATAAGCCACCTAAGGATAAACTTCCGACATCTCCCATAAAGATTTTTGCCGGATGATAATTATAAAGCATAAAACCTAATAAAGCCCCGATAACTGCCATACCGAATGATGAAACAGCTGTTGTCTTTTGCATCAATGAAAAGATAACAAATGGAGCAATCGCCATCATGGATAAACCGGTTGCTAAGCCATCTAAACCATCTGATAAGTTCACACCATTAGTTGCGGCTGTAAACATTAAATAAATTAAGATTGGATAAAGCCAACCCAAATCCACTTGAATACCAACGAACGGAATTTGAATAACCGATGTGAAATTTGGCATGAAGTAATAAGCTAAGGCATAAATCAAAATAGCAACTAATGATTGCAACAGAAATTTATGTAACGGCTTTAAACCTAGATTGTTTTTCTTAACAACAATCAGCCAATCATCTAATAAGCCGATAAGCCCCATACCGCCAAAAGCTAATATCAATAGTAAAACCACCGGATCCGTCAAATTTTTAGGGTTACATGCAATCGTCGCAATGACGGAAGCAACCACAAAAATGACACCACCCATTGTCGGAGTACCATTTTTTCTTTTATGCGATTCCAGTCCTTCTTCTCTTTCAACTTGACCGAATTTCAACTTATGTAAGATTGGCAACATTTTCGGTACACCAATCAAGGTCAATAAAAATCCTACCACAAAACTAATAATAATTTTTGTAAATGCAATGGCTACTGATCCACCCATGTTCATTCCCCTTTTATCGCTTTTAATATTTCCTCTTTATCACTGAAATGGTATTTTGTCGTACCAATAATCTGATAATCTTCATGACCTTTACCAAGCACTGCAATCACATCGCCGGCTTGAGCCATGGAAATCGCCTTTTGAATGGCTTCCTTCCGATTTACTATAACACAATAGTTCGTATAATTCAATCCTTCACACATATCTTTAAGGATGTTTTCGGGATTTTCGGTTCTTGGATTATCTGATGTCAGTATCGCTAAATCAGCCTTTTGACACGCTACTAAAGCCATTTTAGGACGCTTAGTCCTATCTCGATCTCCACCACAGCCAACAATTGCAATCAATCTGCCTTTTTTAATTTCCTGTAAAAATGATAGCGCATTTTCAACTGAATCAGGCGAATGGGCATAATCTACTAAGGCAAGGAACTCTTGATTGTAGACTTTTTCCATACGACCGTTAATATGCGGTAATCGACTGATATTTTGAACGATTGTCTTTTTATCATATCCGTAAGTTACTAACGTTGTATAAACAGCTAAAAGATTATAGACATTGGCAATCGATAATAAATCACTTTCGATATGCACCCCATCAACATTAAATGTCGTATTTTCCATTTTTAACGAAATGTCTTGTGCGTGATAAGTTCCGCCTCGCACACCGTAACTTAAAACTTGAGCTTTAGTCGCTTGTTTTAAGCGTTCGTAAGTTGCATCATCATGATTTAAAATAGCCACACCATTTTCATCTAAAGCTTCAAAAAGTTTCTTCTTAGCATTAAAATAATCTTCCATGTCTTGATGAAAATCTAAATGGTCTTGGGTTAAATTAGTGAAAATAGCGGTACTAAAATGAATGTAATCCACTCTACCTAAAACAAGGGCATGGCTTGAAACTTCCATAATGACCGTATCAATCCCCATATCCTTAAACATTTTGAAATAGCGCATCAAAAATAATGTATCCGGTGTCGTGTTATTTAAAGGGATAAAACCATCGGGATAATATAAGCCGTTAGTCCCGATTAAACCACATTTTTCTCCCACCATACTCATAGCCTGATATAATAGGGTGGTTGTCGTAGTTTTCCCGTTTGTCCCGGTAACACCGATAACTTTCATATCTTTTGTTGGCTTACCATAAAAATGATAAGCCAACAAAGCAATCGTATCATGGCTGTTTTTCATTACGATATGTGCAACACCAGGTACTTCTTTTTCGCATAAAACTAACTTAGCCCCTTTCTTCAAGGCATCGGGTATATAATCATGCCCATCAACATGAGCACCTTTTAACGCAATAAAAATATCATTTTCTTCAATTAGAGAAGAATTCATCTGAATATCATGGACTTCAAAATCTACTTCTATATCATAACCTGCTATCTTTAATAAATCTCTTGCTTTCATCTTTATTCTCCCATCTGAATCATAATTGTACTGCCTTCTTCTATTTTTTCACCAGCTCTTGGAAGCTGGTCTAAAACCTTGGTTCCTTCACCGTTAAATACAAATTTAAAATAAGTTGATTTTACGTCTTTTTTAGATTTACCGACATAATTCTCTACAACATAAGTGTTCTTATCCATCCATGTTTTAACCTTTTCTCTTTGACTGTCGACTTTCTCTACCCCTAAACTCGGTAACATATCCGCCAACATATTTCTGGCAATCGGCGCTACGGTTGTTCCACCATACTGAATACAATTTTTTGGATTGTCTAAAGCCACGTATAAGACAATTTTGGGATCGTCAATGGGGGCAATACCGACAAATGATAAAATATACCCGCCGCCCACATAACTGCCGTTAACTGCCTTTTGGGCAGTACCGGTCTTACCACCGATGCGATAACCTTCAATATAGGCATTTTTACCTCCTCCGTCGGTTACAACAGTTTCAAGGGCATCTCGCATTTTAGCCGATGTTTCCTCACTGATTACCTGACGAAGACAAGTAGGGGTTGTTTCATTAACAACTTCCCCTGTTAATGGGTCTTTGATTTTAGAAACAATATAGGGTTGATATAAATAGCCGCCATTCACAGCTGCGCTGATGGCTCTTACAAGTTGTAAAGGCGTTACTGAAATCCCTTGTCCAAAAGCAACCGTAGCTTGTTCAAGTACGCCGAATTTGTCATAGGAAAACATGATTCCCTTGTTTTCACCGGGTAAATCAATACCTGTTTTTTCAGTTAAACCAAAATCCTTAACATACTGATATAATTTATCTTTCCCGAGGCGTCTGCCGATTTCCACAAAGCCCGGATTTGACGAATTCTGTAACACTTGTCTAAATGTCTGCAACCCATGCCCACCCTTTTTCCAAGACTTAATCCGTGCTCCGCCGACATACTCATAACCGACATCGTAATACGTATCTTGATCCATATCGAATAGATTTTCGTTTAAAGCACTGGCAAAAGTAATAATCTTAAAGGTTGAACCGGGTTCATAGCTTTTCCAAATCGGAATGTTCTGGTTATAAGTCGAAGCATCATATTGACTATAATTATTAGGATCGAAATCCGGTTTACTTGCCATCCCTAAAATAGCACCTGTTTTGGGATTCACTGCCAAAGCCCAAATACCATCCGGGTGGTAAGTGTCATAAGCATTATTTAACTCCCTTTCCATAATGCTTTGAATATCGCCATTCACACTTAACTCAATATCAAATCCTTGTGAAGGGGCAATAAATTCATTAGGATACAAGGGTAAATTATGCGATTTAGCATCCATATAATAATTGATACTTCCTTGCTTAGCAACAAGAAATTCGTCATATTTTAATTCTAGTCCAACTAAGCCCTGATTGTCAATACCTACGAAGCCTAAAACATGGGATAGACTTGTCCCTTGCGGATAGTAGCGTTTGGAGTCCTTGATTAAATATAGCCCATTAAAAGCTAGATTTTGAATTTGTGAAGCTGTTTCATCATCGAGTTGTCGCCCCTCCGGTGCAATGCGCACAATAGAGGCTTTGCGTGTAAACTTATCATATAATTTTTCCTCATCGCAGTCTAGTATACTTGCCACTTGTTCGGAAGCTAAAATAGGGTCATCAATTTGACTTGGCACAACAACTAATGAAGCGGTTGTGAGATTAGTTGCCAAGACATTGCCTTGACTATCTGTAATCTCCCCACGATCCCCTTCGACCGGGAAGCTTCGTTGCCATAAGTCAGTCGCTTTCCCCATCAGCATCTCATAGCTGACTAATTGGCTATAGCCTAATTTTAAACCGATCGCCACAAATAAAAGAGCACATACCCATAATATTCTCTTTGTTTTTTTCTGTATAGATGCAAAAATCATTTCTATCACCCTATACAATGTATGCAAAAAGGTAAGGAAAAATCCTTACCTAATCACCTAATTCTATCGTTAATTCTGTGATTGTTGATATATCTGTTCCACTTTTCACACTTTGCTTTTTGGCTTTACCACTACCTTCAAAGTTAACATGAATGCCGAATAACTGCATATAGCTAGCAATATCTCTTCGTGACCAACCCTTAAAGTTCGGTAGCTTATAACTTGAGGCATCGGTTAATAAATAAACCGTATTAGCCGTAGATATATTGGCATTAGCTTCAGGCAACTGTTTTTTTACTACTGTGCCATCACCGATAACAACACACTCAAGCCCTTCGGCTTTCAGACGTTTTTTAGCGTAGCTCACACTCTGATTGACAAAAGAACCAATCGTAAAATCCGTTACTTTTTTATCGATATTAGTCATTTCTGTCACATTTAATTTAGCTAACGCCTGAGGAATCATCGTATGTAAAATATCAGCCATTAAGCTTGTATTTGGACTACCTTCATCTCCTAGCATTCCTATAACCACAATCACTTCAGGATCATCAGCCGGTGCCCCACCTGCAAAGGTGTAATAATAAGTAGAGTTACTGTATCGATTAGCTTCTACGTCCCAATATTCACCCGTACCGGTTTTACCGAATATTTTGACATCGTCTGACTGATAAGTCGTTCCTGTTCCTATATCATCATTATTGACAACTTCTGTCAATAGATTACGGATATGTTCAATATCTTCTTTAGCGAAGATTTGTTCTGACATTTTCGTTTGGGCACTGTAAGTTGTCTGCCCATTGGCATCAATAACTCTATCAACAAAATACGGTTCAACAATTTTACCGTCATTGGCAAAGACCGAGAACGCTCTTAAAATATGAAAAGCAGTATAAGTTGCCGATTGTCCAAAACCTAAAGTTACTCTATCATAAGGCGATTGGGTATTCACATAGTTAGCCCAACCTGACGCAACATCTAAGCCGTCCACTGTATGATTTTGGAAGAAACCGAGTTTTTCAAAAGTCTCTTCAAGATCTTTAAATTCCATCTTCTCTTGAATCAATCTAGTGATAGCGGTATTACTTGAACGAATTAGGCCTTCATCATAACTTATTTTGCCCCAACCTTCACCACTGTTGTGATCTTGAATCGGTCCACTGCCGGAAGCACCATCAACATAGACCTTACCTGACATATAGCGTTCATCGCCATCGTAAACATTTGATTTCATGGCTGTTAAATAAACAAATGGTTTAATAACCGAGCCGACTTCATAGCTTTCTGTCATAAATAAATCCGTATATCTTTTTAATGTCGAGCGCTTTTGCAGATTAAAATCAGGACGGGAAGCCATCGCCAACATTCGCCCTGTGTGAGCGTCCATAATTCCGCACCACATCTGTTTTGCGCCGGACTCACGCATCGCACTATCCAATTGCACTTCTAACATATTTTGAAGTTCGTTATCTAGTGATAGATAAATATCAGAGCCGTTAACGGCCGGACTTTCACTTAAACGAGCATTGTAAATAGCTCTGCCGGCTACATCTGCCTGATAGACCATTTCGCCATCTGTCCCATTTAATTCATCATTCCAAGCTGACTCAATGCCAAAAGCCCCCTCACGTTTGACGTGATCCGGGTCATCGTCATTCAAATTGACTAGACCTATAATATAAGAAGAAAAATGTCCATACTGATAATTTCTTGAAGATGTTTTACTAAACTCAATGCCATGCAATTGATTAGTTTCAATATCTGTCTGCAAATTATTCATCTGAACGCTTGAAATATAAGATTTAAATGTATATTGGTACAAATCTTCATCTGTCAATTTTTTTAAAATTTCCTTTTCTGACCAATCCGATAAGTATTTACTTAAAACTTTGGCAGTAATTTCCGGCTTATCGACATAAGCAATTTCATCTCCGTAACCTGGTCGATCGGAACTCAAATAAACAGTCACATTAAATGCTTGTCTATCAGTTGCGATTAAATCGCCATTAAACGAGTAAATGCCACCACGGTCAGCTTTAATGGTTTTAACTGTTTCACTGCGAACCTCTTTGGCATAATAAGCGATATCCTGTCCACTTAACAAGTGTTTACCGGTAATCGCTAAAAAAAGGACATTAAAGACTAAAACAGCAATCGCTAAAAGAAACAAAGCAAAGAAAAGTTTAGAATAAATGGTATTTTTCCGCATATTTATTCGTTCTTAGCTGAAGTTTGACTAATGGCATAATTTAAGGTATAGCCCCTTTTTTTCGCAACTGCCACGATATTATCAAAACTGATTTTGCCTTCACGCTCAGTATTTAAACCGTCACGTTCAGCTTTCAAAACCTCAACTTTTTCCTCAATTCTTTGAACTTCAATATTGATAGCCGATTCAAATGAATTTAGCACTAATGTTCCTGCGACAAATAAAGCAGATATAACGATAATGAGAAATTTCATTTTTCTTTCTTTTTTCATTCTTATTTTTCTTCTATTCATGGGCATCTCTTCCTTTCAAGAACGCGTAGCTTAGCAGAGTGACTACGACGATTTTCATTTAATTCCCGAACGCTAGGCACCATCGCTTTACGATTCACTAATTCAAATTCAGGTTGCATCTCATCCGGAATGATTGGTAAACCTCTAGGTACATCTTTCAAACTCGATACATCTTTAAATATTTGTTTACATAATCTATCTTCCAACGAATGAAACGTAATAACCGCAATTCTTCCATGGACATTGATAAGATCCAAACAATCCAGCAAAGCATCATGGAAAACATTTAATTCATCATTAACCGCAATTCGTAAAGCTTGGAATGTCCTTTTAGCAGGATGTCCTTTGCTTCTTCTAGCTGCTGCCGGAATTGCCGCTTTAACGATTTCCACTAATTCAAACGTTGTTTCGATAGGCTTTTTAGCTCGTTCCTGTTCAATTCTTCTGGCAATTTTTTTAGCGTATTTTTCATCGCTATACTTAAATAAAATTCTGACTAAATCCTCATAGGACCATTCATTGACAATTTCATAGGCACTTAACTTTTGTCTTGTATCCATACGCATATCTAAACGGGCATCTTGATTGTAGCTAAAGCCACGACTCCCCTCATCAAACTGCGGACTAGAAACACCTAAATCAAATAAAATGCCGTCGACCTTATCCACACCGTAACTATATAAAGCCTCTTTAATATGTTTAAAGTTTTTAGAGATAATCGTGAAGTTAGAACCGATTGCTTCTAAGCGACCAGTCGCTGCTACAATAGCTGTTTCATCTTGATCAAAGGCATATAAATGACCGGTTGTTAAGCGTTTAAGGATTTCACTGCTATGTCCACCACCACCTAGTGTGCAATCCACATAGATACCGTCTTCCTTAATATTCAAACTATCTATTGCTTCATTCAGCAACACTGACACATGGTAAAACATAGCTTCGCTCCTTTCTAAATATCAAAATCTAAGTCCTCTGACATCTCTTCTAAATGCTCACTTTGTTCATCATAGTAAGCGTCCCAAGTCGCTTCGTCCCATACCTCAACATGATTGATATTACCGATAATCGCACAAGCCTTCTCTAGGTGGGCTTGTTTTCTTAAAGATTGCGAGATATTGATACGACCCATTTTATCAATTTCACACTCAGTAGCTTTACTGGTGATAATACGCACCATTGTTCGCGCTTGTTTTTTATTCACGGGAATATTTGATAATTTCTGATAAAAAACTTCCCACTCAGAAAGTGAATAGATATTTAAGCAGCCGTCAAAGCCTTTAGTGATAACAACAGATCCATCATATTTTTCTCTAAATTTTGACGGAAGTGTTAAACGTCCTTTGGCATCAATATTATGTCGATACTCACCCATAAACATCTTTATCACCCACAATCTGCTACTTCTAAACACTTCGTGCCACCATTATAGCATTTAAAGGGCTAAAAGTATATAAAAAAATAATAAAAAACAGATGGAAATACGATAATCGATGAAATAAAAAATAATGATTGCAACTTTCAGCCAAATATTATAGCATTGTACTATAAAACTAAAAATTCGATGATTTGACTTAAATATCTCGCAATGTTTGAAAGGAGAGAGTTTGATGAGAAACAAAACTAAGTTAGATAAATCCTTTTTAAGTATGGTTGCCACTTTGGCTATTCCGATGATTCTACAACAGCTTGTCGAAACATTTGTCGGACTTGCCGATTCCATGATGGTTTCCAGCTACAGTCAGCTTGGTGTAAGTGCTGTCCAAGTCGCAAGTCAGTGGGAATGGGTATCTACCTCCCTTTCCTTTGGAATCTGTTCGGGTGTAGGTATTTATGTCGCCCAATTTTTCGGCTCAAAAGATTACGCTAATCTTAAAAAGTCTTTTGGACTAATGCTGCTTTTATCACTGCTTGTTGCCTTACCTTTTACACTAGCCGCTGTTTTCTTTCCGGAAGTTATTTGCGGTTTCTATATTGCCGACAAAGCAGTCATCGCCCAGGCATCTTATTATCTTGTCTTAACTGCCTTAAGTTATGTCTTTGTTATGATTTCTTTTACTTACAATTACACTTACAGATGTATTGGTAAAACCAAAGTTACGATGTATGTTTCTAGTTTAGTTGTTTTGCTAAACTGTCTATTAAACTACTTACTTATTTTCGGACACTTGGGCTTACCGGAAATGGGAGTTGCCGGAGCCGGTATGGGAACTCTTCTTTCCCGCGCCATCGGTAGCTTAATCTTCTTTGTTTACAGTCGCATGACATCTCAAGTTTTCATAGGGAAATTCAATGAAATGTTTAAAATCAACTTAGCGACCTATAAACCTTTATTCATTCGTATTTTGCCGACCGTCGCTAACGAGGGCTTATTTGGTTTAGGTCAATCTCTTTTCGTAAAAGCCTTTGGTATGTTAGGGGCAACAGCCATCGCCAGTGTCGCAATTGCCGATCGTATCAGTAATATTTTCTTCATGGTTATTTGGGCTATCGTCAGCGCCGTTCAAGCTATTATAGGTGCTGAACTAGGTCGCAACAACATCAAAAAAGCTCAAGAGTATGCGAGTATGTTTATGCGCTTAGGTGTCTATACCACCATTATTTTAGGTATCGGCTTATTGATTACAGCCTTCCCTTCCGTCCATTTACTTTATGGTAATGAAAGTCCTATTGTCCAAGAGTCCGCAGCCTATATCTTGATGGCTTATGCTGTAAAAATCTGTCTACGTTTATTTAATGCTGTTATCTTTGGCTTCTTGCGAGCCGGCGGTGATACAAAATATTTAGCATTTTTAGATTCAGGCATTTTGTATTTGGTTGGTATTCCTTTAGCTTTCTTTTGCGTAGGTGTCCTTCATCTCAATATTGTCATGGCGGTTTTAATTGTTCAAATCGAACAAGCTGTCCGCATCTATTTAGCTTATCGTCGTTATAAAGCAGGTTATTGGCTCTCAAATATTACAGGTGACATCGCATCTTAAAGCTGTCATCTTTTTATTTGCATCTCTAACCAAAACCATGTTATGCTAGTAATAATAGGAGTTGATTACAATGAAAACATTAGTCTTAGCAGAAAAGCCTTCGGTTGCAAGAGATATTGCCCGTGTTCTTCACTGCTCAAAAAAATTAAATGGTGCCTTAGAAGGTAATCAATATATCGTTACATGGGCTTTAGGACATTTAGTGACATTAGCCGATCCGGAGGCTTACGATAAAAAATATAAAGTTTGGGATATGCAGGATTTACCGATGTTGCCTAGGCGCATGAAATTAGTCGTTATTCCCCAAACAAGTAAACAGTTCAATGCCGTTAAAGCCCAGATGACAAGAAGCGATGTTAAAGATATTGTCATTGCCACCGATGCCGGACGTGAAGGTGAATTAGTGGCTCGTTGGATTATTTTGAAAAGTGGGATTAAAAAGCCTTTAAAACGCCTTTGGATTTCATCGGTAACCGATAAGGCTATTAAAGATGGGTTTGCTCATCTCAAAGACGCTAAAGCCTATGAATCGTTATTTCATAGTGCCGTTGCAAGAAGCGAAGCAGATTGGCTAGTAGGAATCAATGCGACTAGAGCCTTAACTTGTAAACACAATGCCCAATTATCTTGTGGGCGTGTCCAAACCCCAACACTAGCCATGATTGCTTTTCGCGAAGAGCAAATCAAACAATTCAAACCGCAATCTTTCTACGGTCTACAAGCCGTGACTAACCACATCAAATGGACTTGGCGCAATGCCAAAAACGAAACTTCCAGCTTTAATCAGGCAGAAATTCAATCTTTAAAACAAACCCTCGAAAATCAACCGTTAAAGGTCAAGGAAGTACAAAGAAAAATCAAGAAGAGCTATGCACCTTTGCTTTACGATTTAACCGAGCTTCAAAGAGATGCCAATCGCCTTTACGGTTATTCGGCTAAAGAAACTTTAAATATTATGCAAAGCTTATATGAAAATCACAAAGTACTCACCTACCCTAGAACCGATTCACGCTATTTGACAGATGATATTGTGCCAACATTAAAAGAACGTTTACAAGCAAGTTTAATCGGTGATTATGATGATATCATTACCTTATTATTAAAAGCCCCACTAAAAAAACAAGCCCACTTTGTCAACAACGCTAAAGTCAGCGACCATCATGCGATTATTCCGACAGAACAACCGGCTTATCCTGAAACCTTCAGTGAAAGAGAGAAAAAAATATATCACTTAGTATTAAAAAGATTTTTAGCCGTTTTACTACCTGCCTATCAATATGAGGATATGACGTTATATGCGGCTATTCAAAATGAGTCATTTATAGCTAAGGGAAGAATTCAGCTGGATTTGGGTTGGAAAAAAGTCTATCAAAACGATGTGTTAGATGAAGACGATGAAATCCAATCACTCCCTGATATTTCTGCCCGACAGTCTTTAAGCGTTGATCAATTAGTTTTGACAGAAGGTAAAACCAAAGCCCCTGCCTACTTTACCGAAGCTACCTTGCTATCAGCAATGGAAAATCCTGTCGCATTTATGCAAAGCCATAATCAAAAACTCCATCAAACCCTCAAAGAAACCGGAGGTTTGGGGACTGTGGCAACCCGAGCTGATATTATCGAGAAATTGTATAATACTTTCTTAATTGAAAAATATCAACAAGAAATTCATGTGAGTGCTAAAGGTAAACAATTATTAAATTTAGCCCCTAAAGATCTATGTTCCCCTGAATTAACAGCTCGATGGGAGTTGGAATTGTCCAAAATTGCCAAAGGTCAACTACACTCTCAGAAATTCCTTCAGGAGATTAAAAGCTATACCCAAAAAATTATCACTGAAATCAATAGTAGTGAAACTAAATTTAAACACGACAATTTAACACGCAAAAAATGTCCTAAGTGCGATGCCTTTCTTTTAGAGGTCAATGGTAAAAAAGGTAAGATGCTTGTATGCTCAAATCGTGAATGCCACTATAAAGAAAAAATTTCTATAATCACCAATGCCAGATGTCCTAACTGCCACCAAAAATTAGAGCTTGTCGGTAAAGATGACAAGCAAATGTTTATTTGTAAAAAATGCGGGTATCGTCAAGGTATGGCGGCTTTTAAGAAAGAACGTGAAGAAAGAAAAAATACAGCCGGCAAAAATGATGTTCGCAAATATATGCAAAAACAAAAACAAGAGGCAAAACGGCAGATTGAAGATTCCCCGTTTGCTGCCCTCCTAGGTTTGAAAGATAAGATTTAATCTTTCTTAGCCATTGATTTAAAATCTTGATTCTTTTATAATAAAGTTAGAGGTGATCGATGATGTTATTTAAAAAAGAGCTTTACGTTACTTTAGATTATGCCAAATATGTCCAAGTCACTCAAAAATTAAGAGAAGCAAGAATTGAGTACGTCACTAGAATCAAAGATAATCTGGCTCGTAATTCAAAAAATGGTATCATCTCTATTCATGCGGTTAGTCCTTTAGCAAAAGACAGTAATGAATATTATATCTATGTTGCTAAAAAGGACTTAGACAAGGCTAGATTTATCATCAACCAAAAATAAAAAAAGAGGTCATAACCAATAGATTAAAACCATAATCTATCGCCGTTATAGACCTCTTTTTTATTCATATCAAAAGGCAAATAGGCTCAAGTGCTGATATCACGTGTATGACTATTAAAAGAGGCTTATCTTAAGCCTCTTTTAAAGTGTTTTTCCTAATTTTCCTTCTTGCCAATAAATAACAAATAATATGTGTACCTGCTGTAATTCCCCAGCTGACCGGATAAACAAGGTAAAGTGTTGTAATCGTTGGAGAGATTTTGAAAATCGTCATCACCCAAACCAAACGGAAAGCACAAGCTCCAGTTAAAGAAACAACTGTTGGCAAAACAGAATAGCCAATGCCTCTTAGTCCCCCTACCATAATATCCATCAGTCCGTTTAAACATTGAAATTTAAACAAATACTCCATACGTAATAATCCTGCTTCAACAACTAAAGGATCAGTCGTATATAAACCTAGTAGCTGTTCTCCAAAGAAAATAAAGATGAAGCCGATTAAAGAACCAATCCCGGCAGCTAAGCAACCGCTAATTAAAACAGCTTTATCACAGCGATCATATTTTTTCGCCCCGAAGTTTTGAGAGCTAAATGTAACGGCAGATTGGTGGAAAGAGTTCATCGAAACATAGATGAAACCTTCAATATTAGCTGCCGCTGAATTGCCCGCCACAACAACTGAACCGAAACTGTTAATCGAAGATTGGATAACAACATTAGACAAAGAGAAAACACACCCTTGCAAGCCCGCAGGTATGCCAACTCTTGCCATATCTATCAATGATTTTCTATCAATCGCCAATTTTTTTAATTCTAATTTCAAAGCCCCTGCTTCATGCATTAAACTCAATAAGACTAATAGCGAAGAAATGATTTGGGATATAACTGTCGCAATCGCTACACCGGCTACTGACATTTTAAACAGAATGACAAAGACTAAGTTCAATCCCACATTCACAACACCGGCAATCGTTAAATAGTAAAGCGGGCGTTTCGTATCACCGACGGCTCTTAAAATGGCTGCCCCAAAGTTATACAACATCAAAAACGGCATACCCATAAAATAAATTTTCAAATACAATGATGATAACTCAATCACATCATGGGGTGTTCCCATTAACGTTAATAATTGAGGTGCTACAAAGAAGCCGATAAACGCCAATAAAATACCACTCAATAAACTGATCAAAATAGATGTATGAACAGCTTTATTGATTTGGACTTCATCGCCTTGTCCACGATATCTTGCCACAATAACATTAGACCCAATTGATAACCCCATAAACACATTGACAATCAGGTTAATCAAAGCCCCATTTGAACCAACAGCTGCTAAGGCTTGACTGCCGGCAAATTGCCCCACAACAATCGTATCGGCAGCATTAAACAATAACTGTAAGATACTTGATAAAGCCAATGGTAGTGCAAACCATAAAATTTTGGTGAACATCGGTCCATTCAACATATCTATATTTCTACTTTTTTTATTCATCCTCAGACCTCCCCCATGCGTATTATTGTATTACCAATTTCCAAAAAATACAAATAAAAATCGAAATTTAATCAACAAATATAAAAAAAGGAAGATTGGAACACGTCAATCTTCCTCTCAATTATTTCTTCAATTCTTTTAAACGTTCGCAAACTGTTTCGTACTGCTGTTGGTAACTTTGTAACTTTTCTTTTTCCTGATTGATTTTAGCTTCAGGGGCTTTAGATACAAAGTTTGGATTAGAAAGCATCTTTTCACAGCGTTCGATTTCTTTTGCCAAACGTATTTTTTCTTTTTCCTGTTTCTCGATTTCTTTTGTCATGTCAACTAAGCCCTCTAAAGAAACCTCAACCGCATGACCATTACGAAGTGTAAAGACTGCAATATCACCGCTCAATGTATCATGATTCATACCACTGCAAACAGCATGGCACAATCTTTCAATATATGGGGCTAAATCAGCTTGATATTCTTTCAACTGATCGTTAGCTAAATGGATATGATAGCTGATTTCAGTCGCATTTTTAATCGTATATTTAGTTCTGATTTCACGCAAACCTTGAACAATTTCAATCATATAGCCTGTAATATCTAAAGCTTTGGTACTATTGAAATCTTCCTTGATTGTCGGATAGCTGGAAATACAAATAGATTCTTCAATATGCGGTAAAGCTTGATAGATTTCTTCAGTTACAAAAGGCATAAACGGATGCAACATTTTCACAATCGCATTTAAAACATAAACCAATGTTTGTTGTGTCGCCGTTTTCTTAATTTCGTCCTCTTGATTTAATGTCATTTTAGCTAACTCAATATACCATGAGCAGAAATCGTCCCAGATAAACTTATATAATTCTGTTCCTACAATGACAAATTCATATTTATCCATATTCTCATCGACAACTTTAATAACTTCATTGAGTCTAGCTAAAATCCATTGATCCGCTAAATTATCAGTTGTAAAGTTATCTGTATATGGCATATCTTCATCAATGTTCATTAACACAAAGCGACTTGCATTCCAAATTTTATTGATGAAATTCCAAGAAGCTTCAACTTTTTCCGGAATATAACGTAAATCTTGTCCCGGAGCTGAGTTTGTGGTTAAGTAATAACGCAAAGCATCAGCACCATACTGATCGATGACTTCCATCGGATCTACACCGTTGCCCAATGACTTAGACATCTTGCGTCCGTTAGCATCTCTGATTAAACCATGAATCAAACAATCCTTGAACGGACGTTTTCCCATGAGCTGTTCGCCTTGGAAAACCATACGAGCTACCCAGAAGAAGATAATATCATAAGCTGTCACTAAAACATCGTTTGGATAATAGCGTTCTAAATCAGATGTTTCATTTGGCCAGCCTAATGTACTGAACGGCCATAAAGCCGAACTGAACCATGTATCGAAGACATCTTCATCTTGTACCCAACCTTCGCCCTGCGGTGCTTCTAACCCAACATAAATCTCATCACCTTTATACCATGCCGGAATACGATGTCCCCACCATAACTGTCTTGAGATACACCAATCATAGCAATTTTCCATCCACTGATTTAATGTTTTTTCAAAGCGTCCCGGAATAAAATTAACTTTTGTATCAGGGTTCTTTTGATTTTCTAAAACCTGTTTTGCCAATTCACCCATCTTGACAAACCATTGTTTTGACAAGTACGGTTCAACAACGGCATCGGTTCTTTCGCTATGCCCAACACTATGTACCATCGGTTCAATTTTAATTAATAAATCGGCAGCCTTCAAGTCTTCGATTAAAGCCTCACGACAAGCTTCTCTAGTCATACCGACATATTTACCGGCATTTTCATTCATCGTCGCATCAGGGTTCATGACAACAACTCTTTCTAAGTTATGTCGATTGCCGACTTCAAAGTCATTTGGATCATGTGCCGGTGTAATCTTAACAACGCCTGTTCCGAATTCAGGATCGGCGTGAATATCCGCAATAATCGGAATAGCTTTATTTACTATCGGTAAAATAACGTTTTGTCCGATAAAGTCTTTATATCTTTCATCTTTAGGATTAACTGCTACCGCTGTATCACCAAATAATGTTTCAGGACGTGTTGTCGCTACTTCAAGATAACGGCTGCCATCTTCTAAAAAATATTTTAAATGATAGAATGCACCGGCATCATCTTTATAGATAACTTCTTCGTTTGATAAAGCTGTCTGTTGCACAGGGTCCCAGTTGATAATCTTTTCCCCATGATAAATAATTCCTTGATGATAGTAATCCACAAAAACTTTCATTACGGCTTGATTTAAGCCTTCATCAAGAGTGAAACGCTCTCTTGAATAATCGAGGGCTAAACCTAATTTCGCCCATTGTTGTCTGATGTTTTGGGCATACTCATCTTTCCATTCCCACGCTTTTTCAAGGAAGCCTTCACGCCCTAAATCACGTTTATTGATGCCTTGCTTCTTTAATTTTTCAACAACCTTAACTTCGGTGGCAATAGCCGCATGGTCCATTCCCGGTAACCATAATGCATCAAAACCCTTTAAGCGTTTATAACGAATAATCATATCTTGCAAAGTTGTATCCCAAGCATGACCTAAATGAAGTTTACCGGTAACATTAGGTGGCGGAATCACAATCGCATAAGGCTTTTTAGACAGATCTCCTGCTTCAAAATATTTTTTTTCAATCCAAGTTTGGTATTTACCTTTTTCAACTTCTTGAGGTTGATACTTTGGTGCTAATTCCTTTTTCATCTTGATTTCCCCCTTTAATTTATAAAATCTTGTTTATGTGCACGCATATAGCTGACAAGCTTAGCATCTAACTGCTCACTTTCTACCATATCCAAATAATCGAAAGTATAATCTTGGAATGTCGGTGCATCTTCGTCTATATTTTCTTCATTGTACTTGCCTGTCTGCTCAGCGATGACCAGTGCCACGATTTTCTCCATTAAATCGGCAAGAGTTTCACTGCCGACCGCCTTAAAGCTATCCACAAGGAAAGGCAAGTATTCTTTGCTTGGACTGTTGAAGAAATTATAAACCGAACCACGTCCTTCATCGACAGCTATTTGCATCTGATACAAAGTATAGATAACTTTTTCCCCTTCGGTTAAGTTGTCTTTCAAGTGCTCAAAATCCTCATCTTCTTTATGAAAAATATGCGTCAGGACACCTTCTTTTAATTCTGAATCAGGTGTATTGTCAAAAAGTTCTTCATCAATATGGGCATACTTTTCTTGTTTTTCTTCGTACGCCGCCATCATTTCAGCCTGACGTTTTTTTAAGACACGACTTGCGGAAAAAATTGCAATCGCTAAATAAGCTACAAAACAAATCAGAATAAATTTAAAAATTGTCATTACCATGCCTCTACCTCCTAAAATAAAAAAAGCGTCCATCTAAGGACGCATATAACGTGGTACCACCTTAATTCACATCAATTGATGCCTCAAAGTCTTAACGCAACTTAACGTGTTTACTTACTGTTATTTCAGAAAACAAGCTCCCAGACTACCTTCATCAACATCTCATATTTTCTTCCACCTGCCGAAAACTCTCTACGCTGATAACATTGACTACTCCTTCTGTTCTTCGCAACAACATCATAACAGATATTTTATCTTTCGTCAAATTGATTTTCGCAAATCTTCTTGGCAATGGTTAAAAACTACGATAGAAGTAACCTTTAAACACATTCCAACCTTTTCACAATCGTCATAGACATCTCCAAATACCTTTTGATTTGTTCAAGGCGATGACTCATTTCAAAAAGTGAAAGTTCGCAGTCAAAATCCGGTATTAGACAAAGATTAACGCATAACCAAAGTTTTTCATCATCATAAAGGGTGAAATGTTTTAAATAAAATGACTCTACATTTTCAAAATCTAAATAGTGGTCTTGCAGTGTCTGATAAATGGCGTAAATATCGCTTACAGGTCGATTAAAACAACACCCCTCCAGTGAAATCAGTAAATTCTTAGAAAAACAATAATGACTTAAATCATACCGATTGTAAGTAAAGCACAAGCGACAAGTTTTCTTTTCCGCAACACAATTGGCATACTGTTGCAGCAAGTTCTCACATAACCCCAAACACTGAACAATTTGAGGATAAAGATCTATCATTTGCCAATGCCAAGGTGCTTTATAGTCACATTGTTCACTTTGACACATTAACTGTTCATAAAACCGTTGTCTAGATGCAAGTGTCTGTTGCAATTGTTCAACTTGCTTCGCAAAATAGCCCTCTTGAATTTTAGAAACATAAAATGTTTCATTATGCAGTTGGCAAATTCTTTTGAAGTAATTTCTCAAAGCAAGCTCCTCGACCATCTCTCCTTCAAAATCCAGCCAAGGCATCAAATAACAGTAACGCTCACGACAAGGGGCATAATAATGATTATCAACGGTTCTTATAACAGATACAAAGACATCTAAATGTAAGGATTGAATATAATGGCAAGCCCACTCGATCTTTGTATCTTCACATATTTTTAGGGCATATTTACCATCTTGACAGATAACTAAATAGACCTTGTGAGAAACCTGCTTAATTTCAAGTGCTTCTTTATGGTAATAATGGAATAGAACTTTTTTCATCGTGGCGGAATAACTAACAGTTGATGTGCCGTTAAAGCAACGTGCTGATTATAAGCCATCAATTCGTCCGCGTCCATTTGGTATTTTTGGGCAATGACCTCATAGCTATCATTTTCTCTAACCACATAAATAGGATAAGTAACAAAAGCCATCGCATCATCATCAAATAAGTCTTCAACATCAACACTTTCACTTTCTTGCCAATCATCATCTTCTTTCAATTCAGAAACTTCTTGTTGACTACTTGATGTTTCTATTGTCTGTTCGCTAGAATTTTCCTCTATAGGTGTTTCTACTGCCAAATCATTATCTTTAGATAAAACTTCAACTACGCCTTCTTCACTTGAAACTTCATCAGCCGCCTCATTTGCGACGGTTTCATTATCCACATTGGCAACTACCTCATTAGGTTCATTTAAGTCATCCTCAGTGAAAGAATCAGCTACCTCAATTTCTTCTCGCTCTACCGCCGTTTCAAAATCCTCTTGCAATAAATCTTCCACGCTCTTTTCACTAATGACTTCATCGCTATTTTCATCTATGGCTTCACTTGGCATAACAGCTTCTAAAATTTCTTTTGGTTCTGTTACAATTTCTTGTTGATTATCAAAGGCATTCAAAGAAGCTTCAATATTTGAAACCAATTCTTGTTTAGAAACAAGGCTTTGAATTTCTTCAAGTAAAGCTGCTTCATCATTAAACGTTTCATCAACTAGAATATGACGTTCCTTTTTTTCACCTACACCATAGGCAATGACTTGAATTTCAAGATTTAAGTCCCCGGTTTGAATATGATAATCAAAATCTTGAATTTCTAAACGAAATGCTTCACCATCTTCTAAACGGTTAAACGGTGCTAAAACATCTATTTCAATTGCATCAGTAAAACGTTCCCTTTGCCCCTCATTTAAATATTCACCGACAACCTCTAATTCCCCTTTGGCTCTACGTCCCTCTATATCATCTTCATAATTCAAATTCTCATTGACGGAAATTGAAATCAATTCTTGAAGTGCATGATTTAAATCAATCTGTTTTTCAAAATATAATCGTTGCATGCATTTTCCTCCTCTCATTCATTTATAGTCTTTCATAAACAAAATAGAACAAAAAAATCGGATAAAACTATCCGATTACAGAAAGAAAATGATTAACATGGACAATAGGTTATTGGCAGCATGAACAAGTATAGGTACAAATATCGATTGTTTTTTCTCATAAATAGCACAAAAAACCATACCTAATAGACCATAAGGAAATAAAAACAATAGCTGTTGAAAATCCCCATTTAAAAGTCCACCCAAAATATGAACCATTCCAAAAGTTAAGCCGGAACATAAATAAGCTAATGCTTTATTCCAATCGTAAAGATTTTGAAAAATACCGACACGAAATACTAATTCTTCTAATATCGGTGCTAAAATGACAGATGATACGATCATAGGGAAAGGAGCTAAACGACTCATCAGCACAATCATATTTTGGTTAGTACTTGTAGCCCCTTGACTAATGATTGTAACAATCATGCCTGAAACAATATTAACTAAATATAAAACAACAAAGCCAATGGTCAATGACCATAAAATAATTCTACCCCATTTCCCTTGAGCCTTCTTTATACTTTGGCTTAAATAATCTTTAAAACAGAAAAGACCGATGATTACCAAAATACCATCAAAAAATAAATTAAACCAAGCATTTATGATGTCTTTCGTTATAGGAATAGCCAACAACTCGATTAGCAACATGAAAAGATAAGACAGAACATATCTGCCAAATATGAAATAGAAGGGTAAAAAAAACAATAGACTTAATAACTTTTCTTTTTTGGTAAGTGAAATCATGCGTTCTCAATCTCCTTAAACAATAATGCTTTGGAAATAGCGTATTCCATACGATATGTATGAATTTCTAACACCAACAAGCCAATTGAAATAGCTAATGATAAAAACAATGAACTAATATATACGGTCACTAAATAATTCAAACAGCTAAAAAAGATAATCATGACGTAATAATGCGTCTGCAAAGAAAATATTTGACGCCAATGCCCTTTAGCATTCTTCACTGCCATTTTTAAAGCAGCTAAACCTTTAACTTGTTGCGTTTCTAAGTAGTAAGGCGCTAAGAAGAATAAACAATTGACAAGATAGCCGACAACAACATCTACCACAACCATCAAAATCGCTATCCACGATATCAACTGATTAGCCGTAATTGAAATACCATATTGTTGTTCGGTGATAATCTGCTGTCTGATGTCTTGCCAAAAAGAAATTCCTTCCTGACTGAAAGCCACTAAAAAAAAGATAGAGAAAGCTCCCATTAAAAACGCAATAACCGCTACTTCCATCCATGCGTAAGTGCTAAACAATTCTTTGATGCGATAAATACCACAATAAGCATCTTTACGAATATCTAAGGGTTCATGACTTTGCCCGGTCATTTTCAAACCCACCATAACCTCGGCATGTCCAATCGCAATAAACGTTATCATTAAGATAACACCTAAAAGACCTAATTGCAGTCCCATGGATTTCCAAAGCTCCAAAACACTTAAAAAAAGAAACACCGGCAACAATATCTTGCGATAAGCATACGCCATTTCTTTAGCCGTTTTAATTATATTTTTTACCATAAAATCACCTCATGGTTCTATTATACTTGATTTAAAGAAAAAAAGAAAACAATATTATTTGTTTCCATCATCATATTAAATCTAAACTTGTCCTCATCGCCATATTAACCTCTTGCATCATTGCTTCATTGACTTTACCAACCTTTTCACGAATACGTTTTTTATCGATTGTGCGTAACTGTTCTAAAAGGATCACAGACTTTTTCTGCAAGCCCTCCAATTCAATGACAACATGGGTCGGTAAGTGATTTTTCGTTAATTTTGAAGAAATCGGCGCAACGATTACAGTTGTCGAAAAGCGATTACCTTTATTATTCTGGACAACCAAAACCGGTCGATATCCCCCTTGTTCACTGCCGATAACAGGTGATAGATCAGCATAATAGACTTCTCCTCTTACAATATTCATATCATCCCCACACTTCCTATCCTACTATATGAAGCATAAGGGAAAATAATACTAAAAGCAGGGTTAAAATCCCTGCTAGTTAATCAATGAAGATGTCATTTCTTGTCTTTTTAAAAGAATTACACAAATAACACTCCCCATTATCAAAACAAGATAGTCTAGCTTTTCTTGCCCATCAGGTAAATGAATAGAATAAAGTGTTTCAGACATTTTCTTCCTTTCTACCTATCTAACGTCTTCATTATAACACAAATTCGACAAAATGTGACATATTAAGACAAATCGCTTTAAAACTAGCATTTTTCAATATAAAAGACGGATATCTTCAAAAGTATATCCGTCGTCTAATATAATTTATCAATTTTTCTTCTGATTAGAATAGAACAGATTATCAATATATTCTTGAATCTCAAACATAGAAGCTTCATCATCAATCATCGGAATATCGTCCATATAATTTTCAATAGATTCAGCTGTATCTTCTACTTTTTGTTCAACTTTTAATTCAGGCACAACCTCTTGGGCAAGCTTTTCTTTCTCTTTTTTAGCTTCAAGCTGCTTCTGTTTTTCTTGTGCTTTCTTTTCTTCTGATAATTTTTGTTTTTCTTCAAAGGCTTTTTTCTTTTCATCTATGAAGCCCTTCAACGCTTTTTGCTTATCGTTGACAAAGTGCTTGAACGCAACTTGTTTTTCACCGGTAATCTCTTTGAATGACTTCTTTGGCGGTTGTTTGTCTACTTCAACCTTAATATGCACAACTTCGTTTGTCTTAGTCTTTTCGACAACGTCCGCTTCATCAGCTTTTTTAGCTGACTTTTGCATCTTTTCAAGCTGTTCTCTCAAATTCTTTATTTGAGCTAAGGCATTATTGTAAACTTTTTTAGTCATCGGTGTTTGTGGCGTATCTAAAGGTAATGGTTCCGCAGGTTGATTTTCACTTTTCTCACTTACCATTTCTAAAGCTTCCGCCTTTTCATCAGTCGTTTGAGTTAATAATGGTTCTTCTTCACGGCTAGATTCATTTTCAACACTGATAATCGCCTCACCGATTTCTTCGACTAAGGCAACTGCTTTATCTTCATCCATCATTACTTCTTCAATTTTTAAATTGACTTGCTCTGGTTTTGAAGGCTTCTCTTCTTCAACCTCTAAAATGATGTTTTGTTCAGTCAATTCTTCTTTTTCCGCTCTTGGCGAACTTAATTCATCATTTGAAGCATAGATGCGTACCTTAGAAGTTCTAACCAACTCAACGGTATGATCAAGTTCGACTTTTTCTTTAGGAGCACCGGGCGCTTTGGCTTTTCTCTCTTTTAATGAACGTTTATGATTGGCATTCAAGGCAATTGAAGCAAAAGCAATTGCAATAACGATTACAATAGCGACGGCAATAAATAAAGGCGATTGCCAAAAAGCTTTTTCATTTTTAGAGAACCCGACTTCTAACTCAACGCGATTGACAAGCGTTTGATTATCTGTATCATAAACGTAATAATCGGCTTTTCCTTGACTGTCATATAAATATAACATGATTTTAGAAGCGTATCTTTCATCATTGACAGTCCAGCCATTAAGCTTTTCGCCGACAACATTCAATTCTTTAAATGTATAACCCTTTTGCGACTGCTTATCCTCATCAATTCCCGCATAGTAGTATTTATTTTTGTTGATGACTAAACTGCGGAAAACACTTGTGACCGCACCGTCCTGATAACAATACCAATCAGCTTTTTTGGTACTGTTTTCCAAATAAACTAACGAAAAAGGATAAGCCTCATTACTGAAAACAGTAATCGAATTACCTTGGTAAGATCCCTTTTTCTTTTTAAAACCTTCCGGTACATTCAAATTGTTTAAATTAGATGTTACAAACCCTAATGTTTCATTGTTTAGTGTTGTCAGAAGATTAGGACCATCATTGAATAAGACATGAATTGTATATTCGCGTGATGACCCGTCAGAAGCATAAACCGTAATTTTAAAATCTGTGCTTTCTTCATCACCGTTTAGGTAAAAATCACCTGTACCCTCTGTCCATGATAAATAACTTTCGGTTTGGGTAGAGATATTAACATACGTTGTCCCTTTTGGCAATATAACGGTATAGGCACTCACATTATCGCTTAAACCTGGCATCAAGGGGGCATCATTGATATTTAAAAGTGCTAATCTTGTGTCCTCTTCCTCAGAAACTTCTGTTTCTGAGGCGTCGGGATTTGCATGAACAACTGTCGGTTGTAAGTAGACGCTTACAAATAAAAGTAAAAGCGTCACTAATATATATCTTCTTTTTTTCAAAGGCATGATTGTTCTCCTTTCGCTTAAAACACACACCTCTATTATAACATATTTTATCATTTCATCAACACTTTTCGCCCTTTCGCTACACGAGCTGTCATTCTTCCTTATTTTTATGGCATATACGCTAAAAAAACGTATTTCTCAAACGATAAGAAATACGTTTTTTATAAGGTTATTTATTCATCCAAGATTCATCGCTTGGATCTTTTTTCCACTCTTTTAATTTTTCCATATCACTAGCTTCGATGTAGTTTTGTTCAACTGCAACATCAACTAATGTATCGTAATCTGTAATTGTGTGATATGAACATTGCGCTTGTCCGAATTTTTCAACAGCTTTTGGTAAACCATAAGTGAAAATAGCAACTAAACCTAAAACTTCACAGCCGGCTTCTCTTAAAGCCTCAACACATTCAAGTGAGCTTCCACCGGTTGAAATTAAGTCTTCTACAACTACTACCTTCATACCGGGAACAACTTTACCTTCGATTTGGTTATTGCGTCCATGAGATTTAGCCCCACCACGAACATAACCCATAGGCATATTTAAAATATCAGCCATCAGTGCGGCATGAGGAATACCTGCTGTTGAAGTTCCCATTAAACATTCACATTCAGGATATTCTTTTTTGACTAAAGCTGCCAATTCAGCTTCAATATCTTTTCTGACTTCTGGGTAAGATAATGTTAAACGGTTATCACAATAGATAGGTGATTTAATCCCACTAGCCC
Organism: uncultured Thomasclavelia sp.; assembly: GCA_910588165.1. Taxonomy (GTDB): domain Bacteria; phylum Bacillota_I; class Bacilli_A; order Erysipelotrichales; family Coprobacillaceae; genus CAJUOR01. The sequence continues at coordinate 10,436 of CAJUOR010000007.1, read as the reverse complement.
ATGTGAATGGTTCATTGGGTCTTAAGAAAACAGCTTTAATATCTAATAAATGTTTTGCAATTGATTCTCTTGACATAATTTTTTCTCCTTATCCTTGAAATTCTTCATAAACTTTGCGGTATGTTGCTAATGGATCTTGAGCATTTGTAATCGTACGCCCAACAACAATATAGCTTGAAGTTAATTCTTTAGCGATTGTAGGTGTCGTCACACGCTTTTGGTCATCTTTGCTGTCTTCAGCTAAACGGATACCCGGTGTAACGGTTAAGAAATCCATACCTAAATTTTCATGAATTACTTTTGATTCTAATGGTGAACATACCGCACCGTCTAATCCGGCTGCTTTGGCATTTTTAGCCCAATGTAAAACAACATCTGGCAATTGTTCATGAATCAACAATTCATTGTCTAATACCTCTTGATCTAAACTAGTCAAACAAGTAACAGCGATACATAATGGACGGCTTTCACCTTGTTTGCCTTCTTCAAGTCCGTCAATTGCAGCTTTCATCATCGCTACACCGCCGGAAGCATGAACATTAACCATATTCACACCTAATTTCGCTAATTGACGCATAGCCGATTTAACGGTATTAGGAATATCATGGCATTTTAAATCTAAGAAAATACTGTGTCCACGGCGATTGATTTCTTCAATCAATTCAATCCCTTGTCCGTAGAATGCTTCCATGCCGACTTTGACATAGAGCTTTTCATCGCCAAACTTGTCTAAGAAGGCGATTGTGTCTTCCTTGCTTTTGAAGTCAAGGGCAATAATTACTTTACTGTTAGTCATAATTGTGGCTCCTTCCGATAATATCTGTTAATTTATTTATATGAAAATCGTCCATCACTTTTGGAAGATCATCAATAATTTTCTTACAAGCGTATGGATCAACTAAGTTGGCTGCCCCAACTGCAACAGCACTTGCTCCGGCTGACATCATTTCAATGACATCTTCAGCACAAGATACGCCTCCCATTCCGATGATAGGAATATTAACTGCTTGATAAACCTGATAAATCATACGTAAGGCAACCGGGAAAATCGCCGGTCCTGACCAACCGCCCGTTTTATTGGTAATAATCGGTTTTCCGCTTCTTAAATCAAAACGCATACCGATTAACGTGTTAATCATCGTAATACCATCAGCTCCTGCCGCTTCAACGGCTTTAGCCATTGCCACCACATCTGTTACGTTTGGTGATAGCTTCACATAAACAGGTACCTTAGACACTTCTTTAACAGCTTTAGTCAACTTGGCTGCCATTTCAGGATTTGTTCCGAATTGAATTCCACCTGCTTTAACGTTAGGACAAGAGATATTCATTTCAATGGCGCCTACCATATCATGTGTTGAAATGCGTTTAGCCACTTCAACATAATCTTCTAAACAACTGCCGGCAATATTAGCGATGACTTTATCGCGGAATAAAGGACGAAGTTTTTCTAATTCTTCATTCATTACCGCATCAACACCCGGGTTTTGTAAACCGATGGCATTCAACATACCGCTAGGTCCTTCGGCGATACGTGGTAAAGGATTACCGAAACGCGGTTCAACAGTTGTCCCTTTCAACATGATGCTGCCCAATTCATCAACATGATAAAAACGTTCAAACTCATAACCAAAACCAAAAGTACCACTGGCAGGAATGATTGGATTTTTTAATGATAATCCGGGAAGCTCCACACGTAAACGTTCATTACTCATTGATAATCACCTCGCTTGCTTCTAATACCGGTCCTTCGACACAAATACGTTTGTATGGTTTAGTCTTGACCTTGCATGAGCAACCCATACAAGCCCCGAAACCACAACCCATTCGGGCTTCAAAAGATAGATAACCGTTTTGGTCATCGAATTTAACTAACGCATCTAACATCTTTTCAGGTCCGCAACTAAAGTATTTATCATAAGTTAGCTGATATTTTTTCAAAACATCAACAACATTGCCTTTTTCACCGTAACTGCCGTCCATCGTTGCGACATAGCAATCACCTAAAGCCTTGAATTTATCTTCATAGAAAACATCTATTGAGCTATTAAAGCCTAGAATTGTTGTTACTTCAACGCCTTTTTGAACTAATTGCTTACCTAATTCATACATTGGCGGTACACCAACCCCACCACCGATTAAAACAGCTTTTTGAATGTCGGGAAGTGGGAAACCATTACCTAAGCCAAGCAACATATCAAGCTTTTCACCGGGCTGTTTAGACTTTAAGATATTAGTCCCTTTACCAACTACTTTATAAATAATCGTTAAATTTTCATCATCATATTCACAAACGCTCATCGGTCTACGTAAGTAAGGCTGACTTTCAAGCGTGGATACTTTGATATTGACAAATTGGCCGGGTGCCGTAATTTTACCGGCACCTTGACCTTTTAATTTCATTTCATAAACATTTTGAGCAATTTTTGTATTACTGATAATTTCCATCCAATCAGTCATTGATGACACCTACCTTAATTGTAATACTTTCAAGTACATCTAACAAGATTTTAACTGTATCTAATGAAGTTAATGTCGGAATATTATGTTCAACTGCTTCACGGCGAATTCTGAAACCGTCTTTACGAACCTTGTGATCGTTATTGGTCATCGTATTGATAACATATTTCACGTGTCCGCTTCTGACCCAATTCAAAATTTCTTCACTGTCTTCATGAATTTTTTCAATGGCTTTACAGCGCAATCCATGTTCTTTTAAATAAAGGGCTGTTCCCTTAGTACCGATTAAGTTAAAGCCTAAATCATAGAAGCGTTGGGCGATTTCTAAAGCATCTTTTTTATCTTGGTCAGCGATAGTGAATAACACTGTACCATAGTTAGAAATATGCATACCACTCGCCTGCAAAGCTTTATACAACGCATTTTCAAAAGCCTTGTCATAACCGATAGCTTCACCGGTAGATTTCATTTCAGGTCCTAAAATCGCATCGACACCTCTGATTTTCGCAAATGAGAAGGTAGGTGCTTTAACGTAATAACGATTAGGTCTTTCCTTAACGCCTGTTCCTAAACCAAAGTCCGCTAATTTCTTGCCTAAAATCACTTTAGTTGCGATATTAGCCATTTGAACTTTAGTTGTCTTTGATAAGAACGGTACAGTACGGCTTGAACGTGGATTCACTTCAATAATATACACATCATCGTTTTTATCGACGATAAACTGAATATTGAATAAACCAATGATCCCCACAGCTAAGCCTAATTTAACGGTGTATTCTTCAATCAAGCCTTTGGCATGATCTGAAATCGAATAAGATGGGTAAACTGAAATACTATCACCTGAATGCACACCGGTTTTTTCAATGTGCTCCATAATGCCCGGAATATAGACATCTTTACCATCGCAAATCGCATCAATTTCAACTTCTTGTCCTAAAACATATTTATCAATAAGCACCGGTTGGTCCTCATCAACCTCAACGGCACTAGTCAAGTACTTATTTAACTCCTCATCATTTGTAACAATTTGCATAGCACGTCCGCCAAGCACATAGGAAGGTCGAACTAAAACCGGATAACCGATACGATTAGCGACAACCACACCATCTTCAATTTTAGTAACAGCTGTCCCATTAGGACGAGGAATATTTAATTCATTTAATAAATGTTCAAAAGCATCTCTGTTTTCTGCTCTTTCAATCGCAGCAACATCAGTTCCTATAATCTTGACATTTAACTCATGTAAAGATTCAGCTAAGTTGATTGCTGTCTGCCCACCTAATTGAACAATAACGCCTTCCGGCTTTTCATACTCGATGACATTCATGACATCTTCAATCGTCAAAGGTTCAAAGTATAACTTATCGGAAGTTGTATAGTCTGTGGATACTGTTTCCGGATTACAGTTAATGACAATCGCTTCATAACCTTCTTCTTTGATTGCCCAAATCGCATGAACGGTACTGTAATCAAATTCAACCCCTTGTCCGATACGAATTGGTCCGGAGCCTAAAACAATAATTTTCTTGTTATCGGTAAGAATGCTTTCTTGCTTTTCCATATTGTATGTAGAATAGAAATACGGTAGGTATGTATCTTCTTTGGTAATGCAGGCATCTGCCATTTGGAAAACCGGGAAGATATTGTTTTCTTTTCTTAATAAGAATACTTTTTCTTGCTTCATTTCCCAAACTTGTCCGATATATTTATCAGAGAAGCCCATTTTCTTCGCTTCTTTTAAAACCTCGATATTGCCCACATTTTCTTTAATCGTTGTTTCATAGCGCACAATGTTATTTAAAATTGTAATAAATTCCTTGGCTACTTTAGTGATATCTGCAAGCATTTGCTCACTATAGCCTCGACGTAATAACGCACAAATTTCAAACAATCTTTCATCGTCGGGTTTAGCTAAGCGTTCTAGCAATTCATCATCGCTTAAAGCTTCAATCTTCGGTAAAGCAAAATGGTCAGCTTTGATTTCAAGTGAGCGTACACCTTTTAATAAAGCTTCTTCCATCGTTTTACCGATACTCATAATTTCACCGGTCGCTTTCATTTGGGTTCCTAATAATCTGGAAGCCTGATCGAATTTATCAAATGGGAAGCGTGGTAATTTAATAACTTTATAATCACAGCTAGGTTCAATTGAGCCCGGACGATTAGCAACTTCAATTTCATCTAACGTATAGCCAACAGCAATTTTACCGGTAACACGAGCAATCGGATAACCGGTGGCTTTACTTGCAAGGGCTGAAGATCTTGAAACACGAGGGTTAACTTCAATGACGTAATATTCTTTTGAATTCGGATTTAAGGCAAACTGAACATTACAGCCCCCTTCAATTTTTAAAGCCGTAATAATATCCAAAGCCGCACCCTTTAACATCTCTCTTGTTTCGTTATCTAATGTCAAGATAGGGGCAACAACTGCCGAATCCCCGGTATGTACACCAACCGGATCAATGTTTTCCATATCACAAATAGCAATCGCTTTGCCACTCTTATCTCGCATGACTTCATATTCGATTTCTTTGTAACCGAAGACTGATTTTTCAATCAAGACTTGATTGGCAGGTGATACTTGAATACCGGTAGCTGCAATTTCTTCTAATTCTTCGTCATTGTCAACAAATCCGCCCCCTGTTCCGCCTAACGTGAAAGCCGGACGAACAACAACCGGATACCCGATTTCATTGGCTTGAGCTTTAGCTTGTTCAACGGTATGAGCAATATAGCTTCTTAAAACCGGCTGATTGATTTTTTCACATAAAGCACGGAACTTTTCTCTGTCTTCCGCTTCTTCAATCGCTTCTAAACGCGTTCCTAAAATTTCAACACGGCATTCATCTAATACACCTTTATTGGCTAATTGGACGACTAGATTTAAACCGGTTTGTCCTCCTAACCCAGGTACAATCGCATCAGGACGCTCTTTACGAATGATTTTAGCTACATAGTCAATCGTTAAAGGTTCCATATAGACTTTATCTGCTAAATGTGTATCTGTCATAATAGTGGCAGGGTTTGAGTTGACTAAGATAACTTCATAGCCCTCCTCTTTTAAAGCTAAGCAAGCTTGCGTGCCCGCATAGTCAAATTCAGCAGCTTGTCCAATAACAATCGGACCGGAGCCAATAACCATTACTTTCTTTATATCTTCTCTTTTCGGCATATCAATTCCCCCCTAATGTTTGTCTTCTAATGCCATATATAACAATGCCATACGGACATAAACGCCGTTTGCCATCTGTTCAAAAATACGTGATTTTTCACACTCCACCACATCATCGGCTATCTCTACCCCACGATTGAACGGTGCAGGATGCATGATAATCGCATTTTTTTTCATTTGGTTGACACGAGCCATATTTAAACCGTATTTAGCATGATATTCCTCTTTAGAAATCTTCATCGAACTCGCATGACGTTCGTGCTGAACACGAAGCAACATCAAGACATCAACGTTTCCTAACACTTCATCTAAAGACTTGAATGGGTACCCCTTTTCTTCAAATTCCTCTGGACCACACATCACGACTTCCATTCCTAAGCGTTGCATGACTTCATAGTTGGAATGAGCGACACGTGAATGGGCAATATCACCGCAAATCGCAACTTTTAAGCCCTCGAAATGCCCAAAATGTTCTCTGATAGTCATTAAGTCCAATAAACTTTGGGTCGGGTGATTGCCTGTGCCATCGCCCCCATTTAAAATAGGAATTTTAATCCCTTTTAACTCATCAAAATAGTTGTTTTGCGGATGTCTGATGACTACAGCATCATGTCCGATACACTCAAACAACTTCACGGTGTCATATAAAGATTCACCCTTTTGAACACTTGAAGTCGCTGCTTCAAAATTCTGTGTAACACACCCTAAATTCAAGGCAGCTTTATCAAAGCTGTAATGCGTTCTCGTAGAGTTTTCAAAGAATAGAAAGGCAACACTTTTACTTCTTTGATAGTCAACTTTTTTACCGTTTTTGAATTCTTCTGCCAAGTCTAAAATATCATTGATAGCCTTGCAGGAGAAATCACTTAAGCGAAATACGTTCATAAAGACCTCCTTTTTTACAAAAAAAATACCTTCGCAAGAAGGTATAATGGTACCATAAAAAATACATAGTCTATTATATCCTTCTTAGCCTCTCGGACTAACTTAAAGGTTACCCATTTAATAATAACAGACTTTGACATCTATTTCAATTATTTTAGCCAATTTTTTCTTTCAGAGCCTCACAAACGCATGCCGGCACTAAATCTGCCACCGAACGCTTGTGCATGGCAATTTCCTTGACAGTTGAGCTGGAAATAAAGGCTTGACTTGCTTTCGTCATCAAAAACGCCATTTCAATGCCTTCATCTAAGTATTGATTGGCAAACGCCATCTGCAATTCTGATTCAAAATCAGTTGTTGCCCTAAGACCTCTCACTAAGACCTTAGCCCCGACTGAACGAGCATATTCAACGGCAAGCAGCGGTGAAGCATCAATTTTCACATTTTCAATATGACTTGTGGCAAGTTTTAAGAAAGTCAACCTTTCTTCAATTGAAAACATTTCTCTTTTATTAGGATTACCTAAAATCGTCACATATAAAACATCAAACATTTTACTGGCACGCTCAATAATATCTAAATGTCCATTCGTAACAGGATCGAATGTACCCGCATATACCGCAATTCTAGTTGCCATCTCTACTCCTCCATTCTATATATGTGCAGTGTCGTTAAACCATAATTGACTTCTTTATATTTTATCAATGCTCCGTATTGTTTTTCCAATCTGACATCGCTATGTTCCTCAGCCACAACGATGGCCTTGGAGGTCAACATATCTTCTTTAATTAAAATGTCTAATACTTTAGGCACAAAACCTTTATTATAAGGCGGATCTAACAAAACTAAATCAAAGTAAAGCTTAGCTTCCTTAAACATTTCCAAAGCCTTAAAACATGACATTTTATAAACTTTGGCTTCATCTTCACCAATCTTTAAGCTCACCAAATTTTCTTTAATTGTTTGATAAGCCTGATAATTCATATCGACGCTATATAATTTTTCCATGCCTCGACTTAATGCCTCAATGCCTAAACTGCCACTGCCGCCAAACAAATCTAAACAAGCTCCCCCATCGAAATAAGGACCAATCAAATTGAACATATTCTCTTTGTTGCGATCCGTAGTAGGTCGTGTATTGTTACCAACAACGGCTTTTAAATTTCTTCGTTTATATTTCCCGGCAATGACACGCATGATTTTACCTCCGCTTGTTCAAAAACATCTTTAAATATTTGAGCTGTTATTTCCTCTAATCTTGCCTCTAACTGATGTAGACTTTGCATATAATCCTGATAGCTTTCTAACTGTGTCAATTCTAATGAGCGTTGTTGCACCCGAGCTTTTAAATCAGAGAAATCCTGATATTTGAAATATGGTCGCATATCCATATATTCTTGTTTAGCCTTTTGATAGGCTGCTAAAAGCTCATGATGGTTATTCAATTCCTGCAAACAAACATTATATTGACGATAAACCTCTTCTTCTTTTAAAGCTTGGATTAAAGCTGCTATTGTTTCATTCATTACTTTAACATCTCCAACATATTGATCAACAAACCGACCTTTTCCAATTTATCGGGAAGCGTCAATTTTCTTTCTTCTTTATAAAAATCTATAAACGTCTTAAAATTTTCCGGACGATAATGCAGCTCGCAATACCAATCCGGGTGCTCTCTTAAAAAGAGAGCATAATCAGGGTGCTGACTTATCTGTTGTAAAATTTCATAACGCATTAGTCATCCATCCTTGAAATGCTTTGAAACCCACGCTCATTTGTATCTTCTTTATCAAATAGAGCTGCTGCAATGCCTAAAACCTTCTCTAAACCTTGCATACTTGAAAGCAAAGCATCAATATCAATTGTTTTTAATAAATTCAATAAAGTGCCTAAATCAAAGGTTGCCCCATTCGTTTCTTTAACGTCTGTACCTTTAAATTGTTGCCATATTTCATGATTTTCTCCATAAAGCACATACATTTCATAAAGTTGTTGCCACGAATACTTTCCCTCATGAACAAGCGAAGCCGCTTTAGGCATCGTTTTGACAAATTCTTTAAACGCTTGTATGTCATCCATAGTATCACCCATTCATAGTTTATGCAAACTTAATGGGTTTGTGTCGTAATTTCTTTATGATACTGTTTAATAAGTGCCTGAGCAATCCCAATAGCGATAAAGGCAGCCCAAGTACTTGAACCACCGGCTGATACACAAAGCAAAGGAATACCTGTCAGTGGAATTAAGCAAGTTACACCACCGAGATTTAAAAATAAATGTAAAAAGAAATATGTTCCTATCCCACTTAAAATGATTTTAGCTTTAACATCTTTAACTCGATAAGCATAGTAAAACATCCGCCAAATAATCACTGTAAAAGGTACGATAATCAATAATAACCCCAAAAGCCCTAATTCTTCAAAGATGATAGCTGAAATATAATCTGAAGTCGCTTCAGGGATATAGCCGAATTTTTGTGTTGAATTGCCCAATCCTCTTCCTATCAAGCCATTGGAAAAGGCAATCAGTCCATTAGCCTGATGAAAGCTTGTATTCGTCGGATCAATCAAAGGATTTAACCATGAGGCAAAACGCCCTTGTTGATAGCCGTCAAACATCTTTAACACTAAAGGAAAAGCGAGAATGACAACAACCGCCCCTGTACATATTAAAGTAAATAATCTTTTTTGATAAGGTTTATAAAATTGATTTGTTGCCGTAAAAAAGCAAACGAGTGAAATACCTAACAAAATAGCCCCGGTTCCGAAGTCTTTTTGAACGAAAATACAGACAAAAATAATAACTAAACACGCTAAAATCGGTTCATATAAGCATTTCATTTTTTTGCGTTTAAGCATCTCCGTTTTTCTTTCAAAAGAAAGATTCGGTGAAACTTGAATGGCATAGACCACATCAACCATATAATAAGCTAAAATCAACATAACCAAGATTTTCGCAAACTCTGATGGCTGCAAGGTAAAACTGCCAAATAAATGAATCCAACCATAAGCACCGTTAATATCCTCGAAAAATAAACGACAGGCGACCATCGCTCCTAAAATAAGACCGTAAACCGCAAACAGAAAACGTTTTTTCAATAAATTTGTCTTAAAAATATTACGAAAACCAATCGTCAAAACCAAACCGGAAACAAAGAAAAGAATCTGCTTAAGCATATCCCCAACCGCTCCTAATCCGTTTTTAGCGCCTGATTGATTAACACTCGCTGAAGTTACCATCACAATTCCTAGCACAGAAAGAATGATGATTGAAATATCAATCCACCGATCACAGTGTTTATTAAACCTAGACATCTATTTCCCCACCTTTAACGAAATAATCTTATCCCCTCTTTTAGCGGCTACTAAAACGGTATGCAAAGAGTAGCCTGACACTTTTTTAAATTCTTTATCTAACTGTTTTTCATCACTAATTGAAAAATGCATATCTTTATATTTTTGATAAGCCTTGGCAACCTCATGACTAGGTATACCTCCCTCATAAGCTTTTTCCACTACTGTCAATAAATCCATCACTGCCAAAATTTCCTCCATTTCCCATGAAGGATCAAGCGGATATGTATAACCCATAAACATCACCCCAAATCATTTTACTACAAAATGCTCTGACTTAAAAGCCATTATCTTAACTTTTCCATCTATTCGCAAAAAATAAGCGATAAAGTGCATTTTTATAGACACATTGAAAATATACGTTATAATAACAGATGGTGATTTTAATGAATGAAAAACAATTTTCCAAAGATTTAGTGGCTTGGTATCAACAAAATCAGCGTGATTTACCTTGGCGTCACAGCAAAAATCCTTATCATATCTGGATTAGTGAAATCATGTTGCAACAAACTCAAGTTCAGACTGTTATCCCCTATTATCAAAATTTTCTTGAACATTTTCCG
>CAJUOR010000006.1:7041-47739 GCA_910588165.1 uncultured Thomasclavelia sp. | reverse complement strand
ATTTCCATTTATTTCAACGTAAAAATATACATCGTTATTGTTGTCGTATAATATTGATGAAATTACATTATTAGTTTGTTTTTCTTCTATAACATCAACATCCATATCATTTTGTATTAATTGTAAAGGAATAAATTCATTGTTAAGCAAATCTTTGGTTTCATTTGATAAATTATCATTCATAACTTTGTTTTCTGTAGAAGCGATTAGAGTGGAAGCTTTCTTTTTGTTTGATACATAGTTTCTATAGTTGGAATACATTGCCTTATCATTTTCTAAGTTATCATCAAATGTATAAGATAATCCCATAAGGTATTCGCTAGTCGCTTCTACAGGAATCCCGTAGCTTAAACATGACAATGTAATCAAACATATAGCTAATAATGACAATATTTTTTTCTTCATTGCTTGCACTTCCTTTCATATATTTTTGTACTGATTGAAATCCAAGCTTAATTCATCATTGGTGTCACCTCCAACACTAAAAAACGATAAAGGTTTATTCATTATAGTATTTTAATTGTAGTGTCTATATAATACTAGATTAGAATTTTCTTTACTGTCTTTCTCTCTAATAAAATTATATCATATTAAATAGATTTTTAGATAATATTAATTTTTTTGTTTTGAATTTTGTGGAAAAGATAAAAAGAGGATTTTTATATATGAAATTCTAGGAGAATTTAAATATACGATACCTTTTTTGATACAATTACTGTAATTATTAAGTAAATAATTACAAAAAAATAGATTTTATAGCTTAGAAAAATGTACATAACTTATTTTTTGATAATGATAGAATTCAGATATTATGATTGTTTTGGTTTTTGTGGAAAATATTTATGGTCATGAATTATATACCACTATATTAAATCATCGATAGTTTTAGTCGATATAAACTGCTAGTAGGCAGTTTTTGAAATGATGTTAAATAGATAGATGTATAGTAGGTATTTATGGCTAATTTATGTTCTATAAAATTATTGCTCGGAGAAATTTTTATCAAAATTGATAAATACGGGTAAAATAATTAGCTTTCTTTAGATAAAGGGAAGTGTATTTTTACTATCTCATTTGATATTGTTTGGCAATTATCTGGTTTTGACATTGAGTAAAATAAAGAATAGGGTGATACCCGATTTTCTCTATTGTTCATTCTTGATAATCATGTAGGAAGTACTTTTCCAAGCTCAAGAGTAATACGGGTATCATCTGATGACTGTGTCATTATACTGACAAAGTTAATGACGTAGATAAATAAGAAATTGTTATAGATAAGCTATTAAAAATAATTTAGAAATTTTCTTAACACAATGAGTTGCACTTGTTCTAAGTATTTATAATCAGAAATAGAGTTTTAATCTCAAAACTGTAGACCATTTTGTAAAACAGAATGGATTTGACATTGGCTACTGTTTTTGTCCTTTACATTAAAAAAAGTAGATTTAATGCAGTTTATTAAAATAAAAGTTCTGATTCAATAAATCAGAACTTTTAAAATCATAGTTGTAATTATTTACAAGCTTCTTCGATAGCAACGGCAACGGCAACAGTAGCACCAACCATTGGGTTGTTACCCATACCGATTAATCCCATCATTTCTACGTGAGCAGGAACTGATGAAGAACCGGCAAATTGAGCATCACTGTGCATACGTCCCATAGTATCAGTCATACCATAAGAAGCTGGACCAGCTGCCATGTTATCTGGGTGTAACGTACGACCAGTTCCACCACCGGAAGCAACTGAGAAATATTTTTTACCTTGTTCGATACATTCTTTTTTATAAGTACCAGCTACTGGATGTTGGAAACGAGTAGGGTTAGTAGAGTTACCTGTGATTGATACGTCTACACCTTCACGATGCATGATAGCAACACCTTCACGAACGTCATCAGCACCATAGCAATTAACTTTAGCACGAGGACCGTTTGAGTAAGCAGTTCTTGATACTTCTTTAACTTCACCTGTGAAGTAATCGAACTCAGTTTCTACATATGTGAAACCATTAATTCTTGAAATGATTTTAGCTGCATCTTTACCTAAACCGTTTAAGATAACTCTTAATGGTTTATTTCTAACTTTGTTTGCTTTTTCTGCAATTTTGATTGCACCTTCAGCAGCAGCGAAAGATTCGTGACCTGCTAAGAATGCGAAACATTCAGTTTTTTCATCTAATAACATAGAACCTAAGTTACCATGTCCTAAACCGACTTTACGGTCATCGGCAACTGAACCTGGGATACAGAAAGACTGTAAACCAACACCGATAGTTTTAGCAGCATCAACTGCTTTTGTATCACCGTTTTTGATAGCCATAGCTGCACCTACAGTGTATGCCCAGCAAGCATTTTCAAAACAGATTGGCTGTGTAGATTTTACGATTCCGTAAACATCAATACCTTTTTCATCGCAGATTGCTTTAGCTTCTTCGATAGATTTAATATCAAATTTAGCTAAGGCAGCGTTGATTTGGTCAATTCTTCTTTCATAACTTTCAAATAATGCCATTATTGTACCCTCCTATTATTCCTTTCTTGGATCGATGTACTTAGCTGCGTCAGCGAATCTACCGTAAGTTCCGGTAGCTTCTTTCATTGCTTCATTAGCATCTTTTCCGGATTTAATCATATCCATCATACGACCTAAGTTAGTGAATTCGTAACCGATGATTTCATCATTTTCATCTAAAGCGATTTTGTTGATGTAACCTTCAGTTAATTCAAGGTATCTAGGACCTTTAGCTTTAGTAGCGTAAGATGTACCAGTCATACTTCTTAAACCTTTACCTAAATCTTCAAGACCGGCACCGATAGGTAATCCGCCTTCAGAGAATGCAGATTGTGTACGACCATAAACGATTTGTAAGAATAATTCTCTCATTGCAGTGTTGATAGCGTCACAAACAAGGTCAGTATTTAAACCTTCTAATAAAGTTTTACCAACTAATGCTTCAGAAGCCATTGCAGCTGAGTGGGTCATACCAGAGCAACCGATTGTTTCAATTAAAGCTTCTTCGATGATTCCTTCTTTAACATTAAGTGTTAATTTACATGCACCTTGTTGAGGAGCACACCAACCAATACCATGTGTTAAACCAGAAATATCTTTGATTTCTCTTGAATGAACCCATTTACCTTCTTCAGGAATTGGAGCACATCCGTGGCTTGCACCAACTTTTACAGAACACATTTGTTCTACTTCATGTGAATAAATCATTTCTTTGACTCCTTTCATAGTATAATGATTTCCATGATGCTTAAGAACCGCAGTTCTTATTAAGTGAACCTTTAGATTTGTTCACCTCGAATAAGGTGACAGTTATCACCTGAGTTAAGTATAAGTCAAAACCTCTTTAAAGTCAATAAATGGCTAAAATCATGTTAAAAAAATAACGGATTTTGTCGCATTTTACTTCTTAAAAAAAGAAAAAAAGAATAGAGGATAAAACATTTTATCTTTTTTTGGAAAAAAGTGTTAGGCTTAAGCGTTTTCAATAATGATAGTAGGTTGAGATTTAGCCAAATTTGTGGTATAAAATAAGTAGATGTACAAAATTCAATTCAGAAAGGATGTGCTTCAAATGAAAACAGATGTGCAAATCGCACAAGAAGCTAATATGCTTCCTATTAAAGAAGTAGCTAGTACGATTGGTTTGACCGAAGATGATCTTGAGCTTTTCGGAAAATATAAAGCTAAGATTTCAATGGAAAAAATTAAAGCGTTAGAAACAAAACCTGATGGTAAGCTCGTTTTGGTTACAGCTATCAATCCAACACCGGCCGGTGAAGGTAAAACCACAACAATGATTGGCTTAGCTCAAGCAATGAATGCAATTGGGAAAAAGACAATTGTCGCTATGCGTGAACCATCATTAGGTCCATGTTTTGGTGTAAAGGGCGGAGCTGCCGGAGGCGGATATGCCCAAGTTGTGCCTATGGAAGATATTAACTTGCATTTCACAGGCGATATTCACGCCATTACAGCAGCGCATAACTTGATTTCAGCGATGTTGGATAATGTGATTCATCAAGGAAATCCATTAAATATTGATGTGAGAACAATTGTATGGAAAAGAGTTGTTGATTTAAATGATAGAGCATTAAGACATATCACGATTGGTTTAGGTGGTAAAGTTAACGGTGTTCCTAGAGAAGATGGTTTCGATATTACAGTTGCAAGTGAGATTATGGCAATTCTTTGTCTAGCTAATGATTTAGAGGATTTAAAGAAGCGTGTTTCTCGCATTATTTTAGCGTACAACACTAAAGGCGAACCTGTAACTGTCGATGATATTAAAGCGACCGGAGCTGTAACTATCTTATTGAAAGATGCGATTAAACCTAATTTAGTTCAAACTTTAGATCACACACCTGTTTTTGTTCACGGTGGACCTTTTGCGAATATCGCACATGGCTGTAACTCAGTCATGGCAACTAAATTAGCGATGAAACTAGGCGATTATGCCTTAACAGAAGCCGGTTTTGGTGCGGATTTAGGTGCAGAAAAATTCTTAGATATTAAATGTCGCTATGCGGGGTTAAAACCTGATGCTGTTGTTTTAGTAGCGACGATTAGAGCTTTAAAGATGCACGGCGGTGTCGATAAGAAAAACTTAAATGAAGAAAATTTAGAAGCATTGAAAATAGGTGTAGAGAACCTAACTAAACATATTGAAAATATTCAACAATATCACTTGCCTTTGATTGTGGCTATCAATGCCTTTCCGACAGACACAAAGGCTGAATTGGATTTATTAAATGAAACTTGTAAGGCTATGGGAGTTCATGTTGCCTTATCTGAAGTATGGGCAAAAGGTGCCGAAGGTGGTAAAGACTTAGCTCAAAAATTAGTTGAACTCATTGATAACGAAAAGGCTGATTTCCATCCGATTTATGAATTAGATGGCAGCATCGAAGATAAAATTGAACAAATTGCCAAAAAGATTTATGGTGCAGACGGTATTGTTTTAGATAAAAAAGCTAAACGAATGGCTAAGCAATTGACAAAACTGGGAATGGATCAACTTCCGATTTGTGTTGCGAAAACACAATACTCACTTTCTGATGATCAAAAGCTTTTAGGACGTCCGAAAGGATTTAAAATCACAATTACGGATTTAATTCCATGTGCCGGTGCCGGTTTTGTGGTAGCACTTTCCGGGGAGATTATGCGTATGCCTGGTCTTCCAAAAGTCCCTGCGGCTAACGGTATGGACATTCTTGAAGATGGTACCATTATCGGCTTATTTTAGTGTGAAATAGTGACATGTATCATGTCACTTTTCGATTTATAAATGCTATTTTGAAGGATAACGATATTTTATAGAAAAGGAGCAGAAATGATGAAAGTAGCTGTAATTATGGGGTCAGCCAGCGATTTAGGCGGACTTCGTGAAATGATTAACTTTGTGAAAGAATTTGATGTTGAAGTCAGTGTCGATGCTTTATCAGCTCATCGCACGCATGAAGAGTTATCTAGTCTTATTGGCCAATTAAATCAAGATGAAACAGATGTCATCATCGCTGCAGCCGGAAAAGCTGCACATTTGCCAGGGGTAATTGCCGCTAAAACAATTAAACCTGTCATCGGTGTGCCAGTTAAAGCTAGCACATTAGATGGATTAGATGCACTTTTATCTATCGTCCAAATGCCAAAAGGTATTCCTGTCGCAACTGTCGCTATTGACGGAGGCATGAATGCGGGAATTTTAGCCTTAGAAATTATGGCAGTGAAATACGATGGTTTAAAAGATAAATTACTTGCTTATAGAAAACAAATGCAACAAGAATGTTTGGAAGCAAATGCAAAAGTCAAAGCCGAATTCAATTAAATCAAGGGGGAAAAGAAAATGGCAGAATTACTTTACGAAGGAAAAGCAAAACAAGTTTACGCAACAGACAAAAAAGATGAATACATTATTCATTACAAAGATGATGCAACAGCTGGTAATGGGGTTAAGCATGATCAGTTTGAAGGAAAAGGCGTTTTAAACAACACAATTTCATGTATTATCTTCGATATGTTAGAAGAAGCTGGTATCAAAACTCACATGATTGAAAAATTGAATGAGCGTGATATTCGTGTTAAAAAAGTTACCATTTTACCATTAGAAGTTATTATCCGTAATATTACAACCGGCTCTTTCTGTAAACGTTTAGGTGCACCTGAAGGAGTAGTATTAGATGAGCCTATCTTTGAAATGAGCTATAAAAATGATGAATATGGCGATCCTTTAATCAATGACGATCATGCTGTAGCATTAAAATTGGCTACTCGTGATGAAATTAACTATCTAAGAACGCAAACTTTAAAAATTAATGAATTATTAAAAGAATTCTTCTTAAAATTTAATTTAAAATTAGTCGATTTCAAAATTGAATTCGGTAAAACCGATGATGGTGAAATCTTATTAGCTGATGAAATTTCACCGGATACTTGTCGTTTATGGGATGTAGAAACCAATCAAAAATATGATAAAGATGTTTTCAGACAAGATATCGGTGATTTAATTGAAACATACAAAGCAGTTTTAGCTAGATTAGAAAATAAATAGTAGGAGATTAGACATGGATTACAAAAAGGCTGGAGTAGATATTGAAGCTGGTTATAAATCAGTAGAATTGATGAAAAAACATATCCAAGGCACGATGCGTCCTGAAGTTCTAGGCGGAATCGGAGGCTTTGCGGGAGCTTTTGATTTAAGTGCTATTAAAGACATGGATGAGCCTGTCTTATTGTCAGGAACAGATGGCTGTGGAACAAAAGTTAAATTAGCTTTCTTATTAGATAAACACGATACAATCGGTATCGATGCTGTTGCAATGTGTGTAAATGACATTGCTTGTTCAGGTGGAGAGCCCTTATTCTTCTTGGATTATATTGCTTGCGGTAAAAACTATCCTGAAAAAATCGCTACCATTGTCAGTGGCGTAGCAGAAGGTTGTAAACAATCCGGCTGTGCTTTAGTCGGTGGTGAAACTGCTGAACACCCAGGGTTAATGCCCGAAGATGAATATGATTTAGCCGGTTTTGCGGTTGGTGTTGTTGATAAAAAAGATATCATCAATGGAGAAACAATTAGCGAAGGTGATGTGCTAATCGGTATTGCTTCATCAGGTGTCCATAGTAACGGTTTCTCGCTTGTTAGAAAAGTTTTTGAAATGAGTGTAGCATCTTTAAATACATATTATGACCAATTAGGTAAAACTTTAGGGGAAGCTTTAATTGAACCGACACGCATTTATGTGAAGGCTTTGAAAAATGTCAAAGAAGCCGGTGTAATCATTAAAGGCTGTTCTCATATTACAGGTGGCGGTTTCTATGAAAATGTTCCCAGAATGTTACCTGAAAATGCTAAAGCTGTAATTAAAAAGGATAGCTATCCGGTTCCCACAATCTTTGATTTGATTGCTGAAAACGGTCATATTGCAGAAGAAATGATGTACAATACTTTCAATATGGGATTAGGTATGGTTATCGCCGTTGATAAAGCTGACGTTGACCTTGCTTTAGAAACTATTGAAAAAGCAGGCGATAAAGCCTATGTTGTCGGACATATTGAACAAGGCGAAAAAGGTTTTGTTTTATGTTAAAGATTGCTGTGTTTGTTTCAGGTGGTGGAACTGATTTGCAATCAATTATAGATTTTGAAAAAAGCGGACAATTAAATAATGGAACTGTTGCTTTGGTTATTTCCAATCGCAAAAAAGCTTATGGGCTAGAAAGAGCTAAAAACGAAGGTATCGAAGCTATTTGGGAAAAAGATCAGCATAGAATTATAGAAATTTTAGAAGCAAGAAACATTGATTTAATTGTTTTAGCCGGTTATTTAGCAATTCTTTCAGAAGAATTTGTCAAAAAATACGAACATCGGATTATCAATATTCACCCATCTTTAATCCCGGCTTTTTGTGGCGATGGTATGTATGGTATACACGTTCACGAAGCGGTTTTAAAAAGAGGGGCAAAGATCAGTGGAGCAACTGTCCATTTCGTTAATGAAATTACAGATGGCGGTCCTATTATCCTCCAAGAAGCTGTCAAGGTGTCAGATGATGATACACCTGAAAGTTTACAGGCTAGAATTTTAGAAGTAGAACACAAAATATTACCTGCTGCAATATCACTTTATTGCAATAACCAATTAGAAATCAATAATGGAAAGGTGCGTATCAAAAATGAGAAGAGCGTTAATTAGTGTGACTGATAAGTCAGGCATCGTAGAATTTGCCAAGGGCTTAAGTGATTTAGGTTTTGAATTAGTTTCAACCGGTAATACTCATAAAAAAATCGTGGAAGCCGGTTTAGAATGTAAATTGATTGATGAAATTACAGGTTTTCCTGAAATTTTAGATGGACGTGTTAAAACACTGCACCCGGTAGTTCATGGTGGTTTATTATTCCGTCGTGATTTAGAAGAACATGTAGCTACAGTTGAAAAGATGAATATCAAACCAATTGATTTAGTTTGTGTCAACTTATACGAATTTGAAAAAGCTTTACGTTCAAATAAACCGATGGAAGATATGATTGAAAATATTGATATTGGCGGACCTAGCATGATTCGTTCAGCGGCTAAAAACTTTAAAGATGTGCTAATTGTAACCGATCCAAAAGATTACGCTAAAGTTTTAGAAGCTATTGCCAATAAGACAGATGATTTTGATTTCAGAAAGCATTTAGCCTTCAAAGCCTATAGCTTAACAGGAAGCTACGATGCTATGATTTCCAGATACTTCGCAGGATTATGCCAAGAAGATTTCCCTGAAATCTTAAACATTTCGTTAAAAAAGACAGAACATTTGCGTTATGGCGAAAATTCGCAACAGCAAGCTTCTAAATATGAAGATGCTTATGTCGCTCAAACTTTATTAGACTATGAACAATTAAACGGTAAAGAAATTTCTTTCAATAACGTCAATGACTTATATGGAGCAGTGGCTTTAGTTAGAGAATTCGGTAATCAGATTGTTACAGCGGCAATTAAACACAGTACACCATGCGGTGTCGCTACCGCTAATACCGGCTATGAATCTTATGTCAAAGCTTATGAAGCTGATCCGCAGTCAATTTTTGGTGGCATTATCGCTGTTAACTACAAAATTGATAAAGCGACGGCTTTGGAGATGAAGAAAACTTTCTTGGAAATTGTTGCTGCACCTGATTTTGATGAAGATGCTTTAGAGGTGTTGCGTAAAAAGAAAAATTTACGTGTTTTAAAATTAAATAACCTTGAAGCAAGAGAAGCCAAATATGATATTAAGTATTTAGAAGGTCAAGTTTTAGTCCAAGAATTAAATACAAAAATGATCGATGAAATGAAAGTCGTAACAGAAACAAAACCTAGTCAAGCACAAATAGATGATATGACTTTCGGTATGAAAGTTGTTAAGTACGTTAAATCAAATGCTATTTGTATCGTTAAAAATGGCGTTACTTTAGCTATCGGTGGCGGGCAAACTTCTCGTGTCTGGGCTTTAGAAAACGCTATTCATAACAATCAAGATAAAGATTTTAATGGGGCAGTTTTAGCTAGTGATGCTTTCTTCCCATTCAATGACTGTGTTGCGGTTGCTGCCGATGCAGGTATTTCCGCAATCGTTCAACCAGGTGGTTCAGTTCGCGACCAAGATTCAATTGACTTATGTAATGAAAAAAATATCCCAATGGTATTCACAGGATACCGTCAATTCCGTCACTAAGATGAAAGTATTAGTGATTGGTTCAGGCGGACGTGAACACGCCATTTGTTATGCATTACACAAAAGTCAAAAAGTAGATGAAATCCATGCTATTCCGGGTAATCCTGGGATAGCTCAAATCGGCACTTGTCATCAGGGAAGTGTCGAAGATATTGAAGGTATTGTTACCTTTGCCAAAGACAATCAAATGGATTTTGTAGTGGTTGGACCGGAAGTGCCTTTATGTATGGGCTTAGCTGATAGATTAAGAGAAAATGGGTTTCCGGTTTTCGGACCGATGCAAAAAGCAGCTACATTAGAAGGCAGCAAAGCTTTCAGTAAAGATTTTATGATTCGTCATCACATTCCGACAGCGGCTTATAAAGAAGTTCATTGTTACGATGAAGCTGTAAAAGCTTTAGATGCTTTCAGTTATCCTGTGGTTATCAAAGCTGACGGTTTGGCTGCCGGTAAAGGTGTTGTGATTGCATCTAATCGCAAGGAAGCTATCCAAACCTTAGATGATATGATGAATGAACATAGCATGGGCGATGCGGGTAATACCATTGTCTTAGAGGAATTTCTCGAAGGCTTTGAATGCTCATTGTTATGTTTTACAGATGGTAAAACAATTGTACCTATGGTCAGTGCCAAAGACCATAAACAGATTTATGATGGCAATATCGGTCCTAATACAGGTGGAATGGGAACTGTTTCACCAAATCCGTTTTTACCTATGGGTATGGAAGCCCAACTTGATGAAAAAATCTTACAACCTTTCTTAAAAGGTTTACAAGAAGATGAGATGGACTACCGTGGGGTTATTTTCATTGGTTTAATGATTGATAAAAATAATGTCGCAAAAGTCTTAGAATTTAATGTTCGTTTTGGCGATCCGGAAACACAATCTATTTTACTTCGTTTAGACAGTGATTTATTTGATGTGCTGATGGCTTGTGCAACACAGACTTTAGACCAAATAAAAGTCAAATGGAAACAAGAAACGGTTGCTTGCCTAGTATTAGCAAGTCAAGGATATCCCGGCAGTTATCCAAAAGGTTTAGAAATCACCGGTTTAGATAAGGTCAATGATGACATTGTTATCTTCCATGCCGGAACAAGCGAAAAAGATGGTAAAATCTATACAAATGGTGGACGTGTTTTAAATCTATGTGCTTATGGCAAGGATTTAGAAGAAGCCCGCACAAAAGTTTATGAAGCAGCAGAAATCGTCGATTTTGAAGGAAAATATTATCGCCATGATATTGGCTTGAATTAAGGAGGACACATGAGAGAAGTCTATCGTATTTATGTAGAAAAACGTCCTGAAAATGCCGTTGAAGCCTTAGATACATTAAACGATCTACATACACAGTTAAAAATGACAAATGTCAAAACTTTATCGATTGTCAATCGTTACGATGTTCAAGGTATCGACAAAGCAACTTTAGACAAAGCAGTACCTACTATTTTATCAGAACCAATGGTAGATGATGTTTATTATGAGACTTATCCTTTTGAAGAAAAGAAAGTTTTAGCTATTGAATATTTACCGGGACAATATGACCAAAGAGCAGATTCAACCGAACAATGTATTCAAATTTTAACCGGAAGCAAAGAGGTTAAAGTAAAATGTGCTAGAGTCATCGTCATGACCGGAGATATAGATGATGAAGCTATGCAAAAAATTGCCGGTTATTTAATTAACCCGGTTGATTCCAGACAAGCAAGCTTAGATAAACCTACAAATTTAGAAGAAGATATGCCTGAGGTTAAAGCTGTACCGACAGTCGAGGGATTTACTTCTTGGAATCATGAAAAGCTTCAAGATTACTTAAATCAAATGGGTCTAGCTATGAACTTAGATGATTTATTAGTAACACAGAACTATTTCAATCAAGTTCACCGTGATCCGACAGAAACAGAAATCAGAGTTTTAGATACTTATTGGTCAGACCATTGCCGTCATACAACTTTCTCAACAATTATTACGGATTTGAATATTGCAGATGGTGCTTTTAAAACAATCTTAGAAAAAGATGTTGCATCTTATCAAGCAAGTCGTCATGCCGTTTACGGTATGCAGACAGATCGTCCGATGACCTTAATGGATCTAGCGACCATTGCTGCTAAGGAATTACGCAAAAAAGGCTTATTAGATGATGAAGAAGTATCAGAAGAAATCAATGCTTGCAGTATTGAAATTACCATTGACACAAAAAAAGGTCCTGAAAAGTGGTTGTTGATGTTTAAGAATGAAACACATAACCACCCAACTGAAATCGAACCATTTGGTGGGGCCGCAACTTGCTTAGGTGGAGCGATTCGAGATCCATTATCAGGACGTGCTTATGTTTATCAGTCTATGCGTATTACAGGTTCCGGAGATCCAAGAAAAAGTGTTGAAGAAACATTAGAAGGTAAATTACCACAAAGAAAAATCACAACCGAAGCGGCTCATGGCTTTTCAAGTTACGGTAATCAGATTGGTTTAACAACAGGTTATGTTCATGAAATCTATGATGAAGGTTATTTAGCTAAACGTATGGAAGTAGGGGCTGTTGTCGCAGCTGCACCAAAAGAACAAGTTAAACGTTTAGAACCACAACCCGGCAATATCGTTTTATTGATTGGTGGTCGTACCGGACGTGATGGTATCGGTGGAGCTACCGGTTCATCAAAAGCCCATAATGTGAAATCCATTGAAACAGCCGGTGCTGAGGTGCAAAAGGGTAATCCGGTTGAAGAAAGAAAAATTCAACGTTTATTTAGAAATAAAGCTGTATCTGAAAAAATCATTCGTTGTAATGATTTTGGTGCCGGGGGTGTCAGCGTTGCGGTTGGTGAACTAGCACCGGGCTTAGATATTTCTTTAGATGCTGTTTTAAAGAAATATGAGGGCTTAAATGGTACAGAATTAGCTATTTCCGAATCACAGGAACGTATGGCTATCGTCATTGATGAAAAAGATAGGGCAATGATTGAAGAAGCTTGTTTTGCGGAAAACTTGGAAGTTGTGAAAGTTGCCGATGTAACAGATACTAATCGTTTAGTGATGCACCATAACGGACAAACGATTGTCGATATTGAACGTCCTTTCTTAGATGCTGCCGGTGCTAAACGTTATCAAGATATTCAAATTGATTTGCCTGATTTTGAACATACACCATTTGAAAAAGAAGTGAAAGCAAGCTTCACTGAACAAACTAAAGCAACTCTAAGCGATTTATTAGTAGCAAGTCAAAAAGGTTTAGTCGAACGCTTTGACTCATCTATCGGTGTGAATACTGTTTTATCGCCATATGGCGGTAAAACTTACGGTACTGAAACAGAAGGTATGGCTGCTTTAATTCCTGTTTTAGATAATGAAACAACTACAGCTTCTTTAATGACTTATGGTTACCATCCACAAATCTCTAAATGGTCACCATATCATGGGGCTGCTTATGCAGTTGTGGAATCTGTCGCTAAAATTGTAGCGATGGGTGGAGATTGGCAACGTATTCGTTTTAGCTATCAGGAATATTTTGAGAAGTTATTAAATGACCCTCAAAAATGGGGTAAACCAATGTCTGCTTTATTAGGGGCATTCACTGCTCAGAAAGAGTTAGAATTACCTTCAATCGGTGGTAAAGACAGTATGTCAGGTACATTTATGGATATCCATGTGCCTCCGACATTGATTTCATTTGCGATTACAACGCAAGATGTGTCTAAAGTAGTAACACCTGAATTTAAAGAAGCTCGACATAAAGTCGTAGAATTTATGATTGCCAAAGATGAATTTGGATTATTCAACTATGAGCATTTGAAAAAACAATATTCCAAAATTCATGACTATATGGCTGATGGTAGAATCATCTCTGCTTACACTGTCAAACATGGTGGTTTAATCGAAGCTGTAGCTAAGATGGCTTTCGGTAATCAGATTGGTTTTGAATTTGATACAAATTTAAGTTTAGAAGACTTAGCTGAAATGAACTACGGTCATATTGTCTGTGAATTAGATGAACAAGAAGAACTTTTATTAGGTGGCGATATGCGTTTAGTCGGATATACAATCGATGAGCCTATCTTGATTTATAAAGATGAAAAAGTAGCATTGGAAGAGGCTTATACATGGTACACGCAACCATTAGAGGAAGTTTTCCCTACAAGTGTCAAAGCGCCGACTGAAACAATGATTCAAAAAGATTGTGCTGTAAGAGGTGAAGTACATAGTAAAGTTTATGTGGAAGTGCCTCATGTAACTATTCCGGTATTCCCGGGCACAAACTGTGAATATGATTCAAAACGTGCGTTCGAAAAAGCCGGTGCCAGTGTTGAATTAGTATTGATTAGAAATAAACACGAAGGTGATATCGAAAGAAGTATCCAAGAATTAAAAGAAGCTATTGATCGTTCACAAATCGTAATGTTACCGGGTGGTTTCAGTGCCGGTGACGAACCGGAAGGATCAGGCAAGTTTATCGCTACGGTTTTAAGAAATGAAAGCTTAAAAGAAGCGATTCACAACTTACTTCACAAACGTGACGGTTTAATGATTGGTATTTGTAATGGATTCCAAGCATTGATCAAATTAGGTTTATTACCCGACGGTGAAATCAGAGATATGACGCAAAATGATGCAACATTGACTTTCAATACGATTGGACGTCACTTATCTCAAATGGTTACGACCCGTGTAGCTTCAGTCAAATCACCATGGTTAGCTAATGTCAATGTCGGGGATACACATATTATTCCTATTTCACATGGTGAAGGTAGATTTATCGCGCCAATGGAAAAAATCCAAGAATTCTTTGATAACGGACAAGTCTTTACACAATATGTTGATGAAAACGGTGAACCTACTATGGTTTCCCCATACAATCCAAACGGCTCTATGTGTGCTATCGAAGGCTTAATTTCAAAAGACGGTCGTGTCTTAGGTAAAATGGGACATAGTGAACGTCAAGGTGAAAATCGTTTCAAAAATATTTACGGTGAAATGGATCAGAAGATTTTTGAAGCCGGTGTAAACTATTTTAAAGGTGGTAAATAAATGGAAAGACTACAATATGAAAGCATGACGATCTGTCCTTTGGACGGTCGTTATGCAGGCATTAAAGATGCTTTAGGCGATTATTTCAGTGAATATGGTTTAGTTAGATACCGTGTTTTCGTTGAAATTCAGTGGTTAAAATTCTTAATCGAAAATATTGAAAATGATATTTTGGCGAAGTTCGATAAAAACAATTTGCCTAAAATTACAGCTATTTCCGAAAACTTTGATTTTGAAGCTTTCAAAGCGATTAAAGAAATTGAAGCGACAACAAGACACGATGTGAAGGCTGTTGAATATTACATCGGTCATACTTTAAAAGCGATGGGATATGATGATTTAATCAGTTTTGTTCATATCGGTTGTACATCAGAAGATATCAACAATACTTCTTATGGCTGTATGCTTCGTGATGGTTTAAAAAAGGTTTGGTTACCTAAAGCTCAAGAAATTGCAGCTATTTGCGAAAAACTTGCCAAGGAGCATAAAGACGATGCCATGTTGGCTCATACACGTGGGCAACCGGCAACACCTACAACCATCGGTAAAGAATTTAAAGTTTATGCTTACCGTTTTTATGAAAGTCTTAAAAATATTGAAGCTATCAATATCAAGGCTAAATTCAACGGGGCAACAGGTAATTACAGTGCTATCTTAACTGCTTTTCCTCATGTTGATTGGCAAGTGATGGCAAAGAAATTTGTGGAAGAGTACTTAGGCTTAACTTTCAATCCACTGACAACACAAATTGAAAGTCATGATTACACTTGTCATATTTTAGATGGTATTCGTCATTTCAACAATATTCTCGTGGATTTAGATGTTGATATGTGGTTATACATTTCAATGGAATACTTTAAACAAATTCCGGTTAAGGGTGAAGTAGGCAGTAGTACAATGCCTCATAAGGTTAATCCGATTCGTTTTGAAAACAGTGAGGCTAATATTGATATGTCAAACAATATTTGTATGGCTTTATCCAATAAACTTCCTAAATCACGTATGCAACGTGATTTATCCGATTCATCAAGCCAAAGAAATTTAGGCTTAGCTGTCGGCTACTCATTACAAGCGATTAGTGAAACAATCAACGGTTTAGCTAAATGTGTTGTGAATAAAGATAAATTAGCTAGCGACTTGAATGAAAAATGGGAAGTTTTAGCTGAACCTATTCAAACAATGTTAAGAAAATACGGTGTACCTGATGCTTACGATACATTAAAAACCTTAACACGTGGTAAAAATATTTCTAAGGAAGATATTTTAAAATTTGCTGAAGGCTTAGAGATGTTGACGGATACTGACCGCACAACTTTGGTGAATATGACGCCTTCAAGCTATATCGGTTTAGCTAATCTATTAGCTGACATTGAATTAAAGTAAAAGAATTTTAGACTTATGGTTAATCCCATAAGTCTTTTTTGATATATATTGACTTTCTCTGATAAAAAATTTGATAGTATATAGCAAGTCAATGCAAGTGGAGTTTTTTCTTTGATTACTGAATAATTGTTTGTCTTTTAACTTCTTTTAAGGTATAATGAAAGCAATTTGAAAATAGAGGAGGGATAGCATATGTCAATGATAAAAATTATCAAAGAAACAGAAAGTTTATTTAGGCAACATTTTCATAAGCTGTTACCCATCTATTTAGCAATTGAGATACTCATGTTAGCGGTCAATTTGATTTCTAATCAAATTGTTGCGATTTTTGGCGGGATTGTTTTTGTTACCCTCAGCCATGCCTATGTCATCACCTCTTTAAAATGTGTGGAAAATAGAACCGCTGAAATCCAATTTAAAGATTGTTTTGTAGGTATGACTAACTTTGTGAAACTTTTTCCGGCATATATTATGCGTAAATTGATTCTCAATGTAATTAGTTTATGTATCTTAAGTCCCGGATTACTGTTAATTAGGTTTAATACAGGTTTTGCGTTAGGTGAATTTTTAGATTGGGTAAGGGTTATTGTTGTGACGGGTATCGATGAAATTAACAGTTTGTCTATTGTTTCCGATTATTTAACGCAACCTATCTTGATTATCTGTTTCAGCTTAGCTTCTGTTATCTCTTCTTTTGCTTCTTTTGGCTTATCTATGATGCCTTATTTAGTTGAAAAATATGATATTTCATGGAATGAAGCTATCATGAAAAGTTGGCAAATGACAAAAGGGAAGAAAAGGTATATTTTATTTATTCAACTGTTTTATTTGCCTCGTATTCTTTTAGTTTACTTAAGTGTCAATATCATTTCTTCACTCCTGGCTTTTGTTCCTTTTTTAAGTATTTCTATAACTATATTTTTAGCTATTTACTTACCTTTGTTTTTTTATCTACCACATATTGAAATTGCGATGGCTTTATTTTATCAAAATCTCATTTCTCAAGAAGAACATAAAGAACTTTTTGTCATATAAAGATTTAATGTTCTTTTTGTTTATTTCCACCAAAAAAACCTACGAACCCCCATTGATTTATGTTACAATATACAAGATTAAAAAAGGAGGATTCTCATGAATTTTGTTAATGATATTATTAAAGGTGTTTTTATAGGCATAGCTAATATAATTCCCGGTGTCAGTGGTGGAACAATGGCTGTATCTATGGGGATTTATGATAAAATCATCTATTCTTTAACTCATCTTTTTAAAGAAACAAAAAAATGTATTCAACTGTTAGTTCCTATATTTTTAGGTGCCGGCATTGGAATTGTCGGATTGGCTTTTATGATTGAATACTTATTTGAAAGATTTCCTTTGCAAACTAATTTATTTTTTATTGGCTTGATTTTGGGTGGATTACCCGTTATTCTTAAAAGAATTAAAATTAAAAGAGTACATCTGTCACACGCTACAATCTTTCTTTTGTTTTTTGCTTTAATTATAGGCTTACAGCTATTTAACGGTAGTAGCAATGAGGTTAATCTTCAACTATCTATAATTGAAATGATTAAGTTGTTTATGATTGGTGTCATCGCTTCAGCGACAATGGTTATTCCCGGTGTATCTGGTTCAATGATTTTGATGTTGCTAGGCTATTATCAACCTATCTTAACAACTATCAATACCTTTATTAAATCTGCCTTAACTTTTGATATAGCAGCACTAATCACACCGACATTGATTCTATTGCCTTTCGGTTTAGGGGTGGTTCTAGGTATCTTTGCGATTGCTAAATTGATTGAAATGTTGTTAGCTCGATATGAAGCTTTAACCTTTTGTGCTATTTTAGGTTTAGTTGTCGCTAGTCCGATTGCCATTTTAATGGGTGTGTCATTGCAAACTCTCACAGTGTCTATGATAATGACTTCAGTGCTGGCACTATTAGTAGGCATAGTGATTGCATTTTATTTAGGAAAGGAATAAACCTTTCTTTTTTTGGAGGTAGGCTAATGAAAGTAGAAATTGTGAGTGTCGGGACAGAACTTTTAATGGGAGAAATTGTCAATACCAATGCTAAGGACTTAATGAAATTCTGTAAAGATATGGGCTTTGATGTTTATTATGAAACGACTGTCGGAGATAATCCGCAACGTTTAAAACAGGTTTTGACTTCAGCCTTTGAAAGAGGCGCTGATATGGTTATCACAAGTGGTGGGATTGGACCTACAAACGATGATTTAACTAAAGAAATCAGTGCTGAGGTCTTTGGTTTAGAAATGGTTTATTTAGAAGCGGAAGCTAATAAAATCGCCTCTAAAGTCGGCTTTTTAAACCGTAGTCAAAAGCATATTGCCAAAAGCAATTTCAAACAAGCTTATTATGTCAATGGGGCATATATTTTGGAAAACGAAGTAGGCACAGCTAACGGCTGTATCATTGAGAAAAACGGTAAACGTATTGTTAATTTACCGGGTCCGCCTATCGAATTAAGATATGTTATCGAACATAGCCTTAAGCCGTATATGACAACTTTGATTAAAGAACATCTTTATACAAGAGAGTACGTTGTATGGCAAAGTGGCGAAAGTCAGCTCGCCGATGAATTAGAAACCTTACTGCAACGTCAAAATCAAGTGACATTAGCTTTGTATGCCGGACAAGGTTTTGTGCGTCTTCGTTTAGCGACTAAACAAGTAGATGAAACTAAAGCAATTCATTTATTAGATACATGGGAAAAGGCATTAGCGGAAATTCTCCAAACAAGATTATTGCCAATCGAAGCCTTAAAGCATATAGAGATAAAACATTTGCCACCATTTAGGCTTGAATTAAACCATTGTGAATTTCTACAATCTTTTTTTAAGCAAGCCTATCTTAAATCTAAGATTGTTGAGGATAGTCCACATCAAGTAAGTATTGCTTTGAGGCAAGAAAAAGTAGGAGAAGTGCTTGTGATTGACGCCT
Organism: uncultured Thomasclavelia sp.; assembly: GCA_910588165.1. Lineage (GTDB taxonomy): Bacteria > Bacillota_I > Bacilli_A > Erysipelotrichales > Coprobacillaceae > CAJUOR01. Next base: position 28,665 of record CAJUOR010000006.1, on the reverse strand, counting down.
ATTTTATGCAACAACACTTCACCAAGGAAATTCCTTGTTTGAAAAAGGCTTTGTTGAATATAGAAAAAGTGCAGCAGAAGCTTTATGCCTTTTTAGAAGATATTAGTTTGGAGGTCATGGGTCATGATAAAGATTAAACCACATCATTTCATAGATATTATTAAATTACACGGAACTGGATTAGAGCAATTTGTTCCTGATTTGAAAATGGGGCATGATTTTTATAAGATAGGTAATGAAATTCTTCAATGTTCCGATATTGAAATTCAGTTGACTTTGTCTGCGGACGATATTTGTCAACCTTGCATTAAGCATCAAAACGGAAAATGCATTGATCCTTTGACTCATATTTCTAAAGAAGGTTACAATTTACGTTTAGATCAAAGAATTATCAAAGCCTTCCAACTTTCTTTTGATCAAACTTATACAGCTTTAGAATTATGTATGACTTATTACTACCAGATGGACAAATTTGAAGCTTGTTATTTAGAAGAAGAGGCAGATAAGCTATCTTTCAGGCGTACACATTTTTCACTTGGGGCAAAAAAATATATCGAAAAGTATGCACCAAGTTTAGATGATAATATGGCTTTTCGGATTGGGGTCATAGACGCTTTTTGTGAAGTTGTCAGTGCCGGTGTTAAGCGTTTAGCTTTCAGTCATGCGACTAATGATAACAAGTTGTTTCGCCATGATTTAATCCACGCATATCAGATAGCCAAGAAATATCATGTACATTTTTACATCGAACATCAGTTGATTGAAACTTTATTGTTCAAAAATAGCGGGCAGTCTGTTCTTATTTTTTATCGAGATGAAAAAGATATTGAAGCCTATCTTCATTTAAAACAATGTCAAACAGATACATTAGAAAAACAAATTGAAATCGCTAAAAATCTCGGTTATTTATTATCGTATCAAGAAGAACGCATTGAAGCGATGATTCAATCAAACCTATAAACTTTAAAGGGAGCCAAAATGAATTGACTCCCTTTCATGTGTTTAATAGGCCCCGATATAACTACCTTTCATAACTGCTTTAACTTCCAATTCATTATAAAAGTTATGGCTATCAGGTTTGGTGTCATGCCCAAACAACATTGATTTATAACGCATATTGTAAACATCTATGTCTTTTTGTAGACCTGTCTGATAGGTATGCGCAATCTGTTGATAGATTTCTTCTTGTAAATAGGGTTGAATTTCGGAAATATCACGCAAGCCTAAATCACGAGTGACAACTAAGTTAATGGTCCCTTTGAGATGATAGGTTTTAGAAAACGGATTGTAAACAATCATAGCTTTGACACTTGAAGAAACAGCATGAACGCCATTGCCTTCAATTTCAATATTAACATCAACATCATCATGGTGTCTGGTTACCCATTGAATACCTTCTAAATCGGCGAAATCAATCGTTTCTTTCTGATTGAAAGAATCATTTAGATACATAAGTTGTTTGATATTGTAAACCTTTTGCTCAGTTTCACCGTCATTTGTCATATATGTATCTAAATTCTCATGATTGAGTTCTAAAACCGGCATTTCCACAGTGATGTTTTTGTCATTGATAGCTTTAGATAACTGTAAAAGGTTAATTGATTTTAACATTGTCGAAACTTTTTTGAAATCAGGAGAATTAGAGAGCGTATATAATTCAGAACGGCTGATTTGGAAATTGGTTGTATAAATATCTTTTAATTCTTCTTTGGTATAATAGACATCGGCATCAAGTCTTAATTGTGGATTCATCGTGGCAAAGTTACAAATATCCTTTTGAACATCTAAGTCTATTGCACCGGGTAATAAGACAACGGAACGAATGTGCGATAGATTGATAACACTGCGTTCTGTTTCTTCAATTTGATTGATGGCTTCTTCTAAGCTTTCACCTTTACCGCTTGCTACTAACAGTATGGTTTGTTGTGTTGAAGATTCTAACTCGGTTTTAGCGACGGTTGCTAAATTGTCAATCTGAAAGGCGACTTGATATTGACCGTCTTGATAATTGATAGCCATACTTGAAGGAAATAAAATATCTAATAAATTTTTCTTATCTTGACAACCGCAAAGCATCGTCAAAGATAAAAATAATAATCCTAACTTTTTCATCGGTTCTCCTTATCTATAGGGTGATTATAACCCGGGCGTTTTGTTTTCTTGATAAAATTACGGCTTATAAATATTTTCGGCAAATCCTTCAAGTTTAAAGGTGCAAGTGGTGCTGTGATTGGAACACCGAAAGATTTCTTGCTGGCAAAATAAGCAGTAATAAAAATAAATGAAAGTATAAAGCCATAGAAGCCTAAAAATAAACTAAAGAAAAAGACGATCCACTTGAATGTCGTTACGACATTGTTTAAGCTGAGGTTGTTTGAAATAGAGTAGTTACATATAATCGTTAAGGACGTTAAAAACATAATATCATAGCTGATTAGACCACTCGCAATCGTAATTTGACCTAGTAAGACCCCTCCGATGACTAAAAGCGTTGAAGAAATCCCGGCCGGCAGTCTTGTCCCGGCAATTCTAAATAACTCGAAAAGAAAAGTTGCAAATAGAATTTCCAAATGAACGGGTAAAACAACCCCTTTACGCATGGAAATCATATTAGAAAGAATGGTGATAGGTAATTGTTCGGGATTATAGGTATATAAGGCTAAAATAAAGCCCATCAAATATAAAGAAATCCCTAAAGAAAAGAAATAGATAATTCGATTTAAAATCGTAGATAAATAGTGGTCATTAACATCATCGGAAAAATCAGTATAGAAGGGAATTGTTGTCGGACCGATGGTAGCTGTGTTGAAGTTATCTAATAAAATGACAAATTTTCCTGCCAATAAACTTGTTACACAGTAATCAGGACGTTGAGTATAAGTCGTTAAGGGCATCATAGAGGCTTTTTCATCATATAAAAAGCTTCTGAACTCACTTGCCGAAACAATCGCATCTATTTTGATTTGATTGATTTTAGTTTTAATTTGCGACAACAACTGTTGATCAATAATATCCTCGACATAAAATAAACCTACGATGGTTTTAGAACGTTCACCAACCGTAAATGTTTCGTATTTTAAGGTGTTAGACTTTAAACGTTTACGAATTAACGCAGCATTGATTTGAATATTTTCCACAAAACTATCTCGAGGACCAGAAATGGTAATATCAATATTGGATTGCTCAGGATTACGGCTTGGCGGATTAATTAAGTTGAGGGCATAAATTCTTTTTGTATCGACGATGACCAATTTACCACTAAAGACATTATTATCTATTTCATTGAAGTTCTCTTTGATTTCCGTGATGTCCAAAAACGTTCCGTTAATTAAATCAGTGTGCTGTCTAACGGCAATTTCTAATTTTTCGGAAATGAAGTTTTCAATATCTTGGGTATTAACCAATCCTTCATTATAAATCAGATGAATGGTTCGTTCAAAAGGGAGAGTTCGTATTTTCACATCTTTATTTTTTTCATAAAGTTGCTTAAGTTTTGAGATTTCAATCATTTAGATTCCCGCTTTCTGATAAGATAAACTTTTATGACTAAGGCAATGAATAGTGCTAATGTACTGAAGGTTAAAAGATAGATGCGAAGTGTCGTATAAATAGCACCATGGTTTAAAATATAGAGAGTAGCAATTCCTAGTCCTATGTAGCTGAATAGATAGAGCCACGAATAATTCAATGTCATTTTTTTGATTAAATAAAAGGATAAGGCTAAACGACAAAAGGCACTAGTTACCCAATAGAAGAAGGCTAATGTATCAAGATAAACGATAAATTGTCCGAAATTGATGACGCGCCAGCTCTCGTAATAGACAAACGGCAAATCCGAAATCAAAACGCCAAACTGACCTGTCGCAATTAAACTGTCAAAGCATAAAGAAAAAATATGGAATAAAATTACGGCATAATAATAGCGTTTTTTAATAGTCGTTGCGCATTCGTCAAAATAGAAAAGGCAAAGACCCAAATCTAAAATCATGGATAATCCGGCAATAATTAAGGTAAAAATGCTACGAATATCATCTGTTGAAAAAGGAATGATAGCATAAAGGTCAAACGATTTGTTTTTGGCGAAAACGAAAATTAAATACTGCATGATAATCGGAAAAATAAATAGGGTAGATAAACGCAACAACACATCAAAGCGAAAGTTTAAAACATAATAGATAATACATAATAAAGGAAGCATAATCCATAAGGTCGATGTTTCAAACAGCCAGCCGATATTGGTCAGGTTAAGTAAAAACGATAGACATAAAAAACAGCTGATGAATAGATAAATATACAGACATATTTTCACGCCTTTGGCTAAATAACCTTCATTTGCTTCTTTATTTTTGGATTGAAGGATAACCTTTTGCATATAGCGATAGATAAAAGGACCGATACCTAAAATAATCAAGGATAGTCCCCAAATATAAAGCCAAGCCCACTTACCTGCATTTTGGAAAATAAAACGTGTTAAAATACGATTGGCATAAAATCCGGTACTGATAAAATAGAGTATTAAAAAAGCAGAAGGCTTATTTGTCTTTGTTTTCATAAAATCACCATTTATAGTATGCCTAAAAATTAAATAATTAGACATTTTTTCTTGATAAGCCTAAAGACTTAAACCTTAAATTAAAGTATAAAAAAAGAAATCAATATTTCATTGTATTGTTTATTTGAGATATGTTATAATGTGTAATCGAAAGTAGGTGAAAACAATGGAATTCGATCAATCAAAAATACGCAATTTTTCAATTATTGCCCATATTGATCATGGTAAATCCACTTTGGCAGACTGTATTCTTCGCTTAACCGGAGCTGTCAGCGATCGTGAAATGAAAGCCCAACTACTAGATGAAATGGAATTAGAAAGAGAAAGAGGCATCACTATTAAGCTGAATGCGGTTCAATTAACTTATCAAGCTAAAGATGGTGAAACCTATTTGCTTCATTTAATTGATACACCAGGCCATGTCGATTTCACATACGAAGTATCCAGATCATTAGCCGCCTGTGAGGGTGCTGTTTTAGTTGTCGATGCAGCTCAGGGGGTTGAAGCTCAGACTTTAGCGAATGTCTATTTAGCTTTAGATAATAATTTAGAAATTTTGCCGGTCATCAATAAAATTGACTTACCAAGTGCAAGACCCGATGAAATCAAAAAAGAAATTGAAGATGTGATTGGATTACCTGCCAATCATGCCCCTTTGATTTCGGCTAAAACCGGTTTAAATATTCAAGAAGTTTTAGAAGATATCGTACAATATGTTCCTAGTCCGAAAGGCTCAAAAGATAATCCTGTTCAAGCACTTATCTTCGATTCATTTTATGATGCCTATCGAGGTGTTATCGTCTTTGTTCGTGTGATGGAAGGTCAAATTAAAGTTGGCGATCATATTCACTTTATGGCAAGCGATGCTGTGTACGAAGTTTTGGAAGTCGGTGTCAGAACGCCTAAGGAAGTCAAAAAAGAAGTTTTATCCTGTGGGGAAGTCGGTTGGATTTCGGCTTCGATTAAATCCATTCAGGATATTGATGTCGGAGATACGATTACGACCTTGGAAAATCCAAGTAAAGAGCCGTTACCCGGTTATCGTCGTTTAAATCCTATGGTTTATTGTGGGTTATATCCTGTCGATAATGCAAGATACGCTGATTTAAGAGAAGCTTTGGAAAAAATTGCATTAAGTGATTCAAGTCTACAATTTGAACCGGAAACATCGCAAGCTTTAGGCTTTGGCTTTAGATGTGGTTTCTTAGGTTTATTACATATGGACGTTATTCAGGAACGTTTAGAACGTGAGTTTAATTTGGAGCTTATCGCTACTGCACCTTCGGTTGTTTATCATGCTTATCTAACCGATAAAACGATGCAAGAGGTCGATAATCCGGCTAAACTGCCATCATTACAAGTCTTGGAACATATTGAAGAACCTTATGTCAAAGCGCATATTATGACGCCTAGCGATTATATCGGGGCTATTATGGAGCTTTGTCAAAATAAACGTGGCGAATATATTGACATTGAATATATAGATGACACACGTGTTAATGTCATCTATGAAATACCTTTAGCCGAAATTGTTTATGATTTCTTTGATAAGCTCAAATCATGCACAAAAGGCTATGCCTCTTTTGATTATGAGTTATCAGGATATAAAACAAGTAAACTGCAAAAGATGGATATTATGTTGAATGGCGATGTTGTCGATGCCTTATCGACAATTGTCCATAAGGATTTCGCCTATAATCGTGGGCGTTTGATATGTGAAAAACTTAAAGGAATCATTCCTAAACAGTTATTTGAAGTACCGGTCCAAGCGGCTGTCGGTGGTAAAATCATTGCCCGCACAACAATCAAAGCGATGCGTAAAAACGTTTTAGCGAAGTGTTATGGCGGAGATATTACACGTAAGAAAAAGCTCTTAGAGAAGCAAAAAGAAGGTAAAAAACGTATGAAGGCTGTCGGTAGCGTTGAGATTCCGCAAGAAGCTTTCATGGCTGTGCTTTCTGTCGATGAAGAATAGAACCTAGTTTTATTCTTCTTTTTTACGCTATCAATAGAATTATCTGTAAAATTAGTGTATAATAGCACTAGAGTAAATGAAAATAATGAGGTGAAGAAAATAATGAAAAAAGACACTGTTTCCTTTGTCGCTTTAGGTGGACAAGCGGAAAATGGGAAAAGTATGTATGTATTTGAAATCAATGACAAAATTTTTGTGGTTGATACCGGGTTTAAATTCCCGGAACAAGATAAATTAGGCGTGGATATTATTATTCCCGGCTTTGAATATTTAAAAGAAAATGCCAAGCGTATCGCAGCTATCATTATTACCCATGGACATGATGATGTCATGCAAGGGTTAGGCTATATTCTTGATGAAATCAACGTACCGGTTTATGCACCAAGCTTAACAGCCGATTTAATTAAAGTAATGATGGAACATTATAATAAGCGCAATCGCACCCATATAGAATTAAAGCTGCACCCTGTCAGCAGAGAAGCGGATATCAAAATCAAAGGCGTCAATGTCAGCTTTTTCCCATTGACACATTCTATTCCGGGAAGCATTGGGGTGGCTTTTGAAACAAGCCAAGGTTATATTGTTTATACCGGAGAATCCATTATTGATTTTGGAGCACCTGATGGCTTCAAATCTAACTTGCAGCGTATGATGGATATCGGTAATAAAGGGGTATTGGCTCTATTGGTTGAATCAAGCTATGCGACTAGAGATGGCTATACATCACCAAAACATAAATTGACCAATAAAATCGAACCTATTTTTGAAGATACAAACGGGCGTATTATCATTTCGGCTTATGCTCAAAATATCTTCCGTATTCAAGAAATCATTGAATTAACAAAAAAATATGACCGTAAATTAGTATTCTACGGTCGAGATGCTTACGATAATACAAATGCCTTGGTCAACCTTGAACAACACGCTTCCAAGAAGATTCTAAATATTCCTAAAGAATACTTAGGTAATGAAGAAATGATTGGTGATCCTAGATGGGATGATAATTTAGTTGTTTTAGTAACGGGTACTTCCAGAAGTATTTATCATGATTTGTGTGATATTATTGATGGGGGAGATGAGCGTCTAAAACTTGGAATGACAGATACGATTATCGTCGTTTCACCGGTTCTTCCGGGAACTGAAAAAATTGCGAATAAAGCTCAAAATGACTTATATCGCACCAATGCGAAAATCCATATTTTACAAAACAAGGATTTGTATTCAATGCACGCTTCTATTGAGGATATTAAGGTTTATATTCAGACATTTAAACCAAAATACTATCTTCCAATCAAAGGCGAATATCAGCATTTCGTCGCTAACTCTCATATCGCTAAAAAAATGGGAATTGATGATGAGCATATTTTAATTACCGATAACGGTGAAAAAATCACTTTTGAAAATGGTGAAAGAGTAGCCGGTATTGAAGAAGTTCCGGTTGACTCTATCATGATTGACGGGATTGGTGTCGGTGATGTCGGGGTTAAGGTCATTGATGATCGTATCATGTTGTCGCAAGATGGCGTTGTCATTATCGGTATGACTGTTGATGAAACGACCCGTGAAATTATTACGGCAACCGATGTTCAGACACGTGGTTTTATTTATCTGAAAGATGCCGAACACATTGTGCGTGAAATTACAGCTATGGCTGAAAAAGAAGTTGAGAAAGCTGCTGAAAACAATGTTGCCGATTTAACAGAGGTGCGAAATACGATTCGTGATAACGTTTGTCACTACATTTTAAAACAAACCGGCAAACGTCCGGTTGTCTTACCGGTCATCATTGAAGTTAAAAACTAATTTAAGGTGCGTGCGAATATGATTCGCATTCGCCTTTTAAATTGTGCGTGCTTTTTTCAAATGATTCTGTTATAATAAAAAAATGAATTGAGGTGAATTAAATGCCGAAAAGTAAGACAAGAAAAAAGAAGAGTTCTAAAAATAAAAACATCGAGCTACAATATCGTTTGTTTGCGGTTTTAGCGCTGTTTATCTTAATTATTGCAACATTGCGTCTAGGTAGTGTCGGACAATATATCGATGGGATTGGCGGTTATCTTTTCGGAGTGTTTGCGGCTTTCTTTTATGTTTTATGTATGTGTATCTGTCTTTATATTATTTATGAGGGGAGGATACCTAAGATGACGGGTCCTAAGATGGTAGGAATTTATTTAATTCTATTCGCATTGGTTCTTTTTGCCAGTGCACCATCTGATAAAAACTTAATTGGCATGAACGTCTTAACACAATTTCAAATGGAAACCAAAGCAGTTCGAGGCGGTTTAATCGGAGCAACTTTATTTAGTGTTTTCAGTATGATGTTTGATCGTATGGGAACAGAAATTTTCAGTTTATTAGTGGGAATTGTAGGGGGCTGTCTGTTAATCGGAAAAGCCTATTTCGATATGATGAAAATTCGTTTGAAGAATCAGAAAGAAGCCCTTCAAAAAGCAAGTCAAAAACGTGCCTTGGCTTCTGTCAAGAAAAATCAGTCAGTCAACAAGAAGAAGTTTTTCTTTCCTGATAAAACTTTTGAAGCCAAACAGCGAAATGAAGAAAAACAAGCTTCTAAGTCTAACGCCATTGATAAAGAAAACTTAGAACCAAAAATCAATATGGCTGATTTTGAAGATGATGAGATTGTTGAAGCAGAAATCATTCGTTCTGAACCGACACCTATTCATATGCAAGAAGAACCTGAAATAATCATCAATGAAGTTGAAGATTTTGAAGATGAATTACCGTTTGATACAGATGATTTGATTGAACCATCAAAAACGATTGAACAAGTTGAAACTTTACCACAAAACAATATCCAAACAGAAAAACAAAATCCTCTAAAAGAAAAACCTCAAATAGAAAATGATGGCTCTATCAATAAGACCGGGAAAATGGAAGTGCGTAAGGATTATCAATTCCCACCGATTTCTTTACTTTCAATGCCAAAAACCGGGAAAAATCAAAAGTCTAATGCCAGTCAATTGGCTAAGGAAAATGCCATTAGACTAAGCAATGTTTTAAATGAGTTTGGTGTGCACGCAAAAGTCAGTGAGATTTTTATTGGACCGGCTGTAACGAAGTATGAATTGAAATTAGAAACGGGAACACGTGTTAATCGTATTTCAAGTTTGCAAGATGATATTAAATTAGCTTTAGCGGCTAAAGACATTCGTATTGAAGCACCTATTCCGGGAAAAGCGGCAGTCGGTGTTGAAATCCCTAATTTAGAGGCGACAACAGTTTCTTTCAGAGAAGTATTAAAGGATATTCCGGAAAAGAAAAAAGACAGTCGTTTATTAGTCCCTTTAGGTAAAGATGTAACCGGTGTTTCTGTTTTTGCCGAGTTAGATAAAATGCCTCACTTACTTATTGCCGGAGCAACCGGTTCAGGTAAATCTGTTTGTGTTAATGGTATTATTTGTTCCTTGTTGATGAGAACACGTCCAGATGAAGTGAGATTGATGCTAGTAGACCCTAAAAAAGTTGAATTAAGCAATTATAATGGTGTTCCGCATCTTATCTCACCAGTTATTACAGATCCTAAAAAGGCGGCTAAAGCTTTGCGTGTCGTCGTACAGGAAATGGAAAGACGCTATGAATTATTCGCAAGTGTCAATGCCAGAAATATAGCAGGTTATAACGAGTACGCTAAAATGCATAACGAAAGTCATGATCAAGAAAATCAAAAGGAAATTTTACCGTTTATCGTCGTAATTTTAGATGAGGTAGCCGATTTGATGATGGTTGCTAGTAAAGATGTTGAAGATTGTATTATGCGTATCTCGCAAATGGCACGTGCTGCGGGAATTCATTTGATTGTCGCAACCCAAAGACCATCAACCGACGTTATTACCGGTGTAGTTAAAGCCAACATTCCATCACGTATTGCGTTTGCAGTTTCTTCATCTATTGATTCACGTACGATTTTAGATATGTCCGGTGCTGAGAAATTATTAGGTAAAGGGGATATGTTATTTTCTCCGATGGGGTCTAGTTCACCAATCCGTGTTCAAGGCTCATTTGTTTCCGATGCTGAGGTTGAAGCAATTGTTAATTTCGTTTCCAATCAACAAGAAGCTGTTTTTGATGAAAACTTTGTCAATTTAGATACGTCTAATAATAGCGGTGGCGGATATGATGACCAAGATGAAGAATATGAGGATTGCCGTGATTTTGTCATTGCTTCGCAAAAAGCGAGTGCTTCACTATTGCAGCGTCAATTTAGAATCGGTTACAATAAGGCCGCTCGTATTATCGATCAATTAGAAGCAAATGGTGTTATCGGTCCGCAGATTGGCTCAAAGCCTCGTGAAGTTTACATTCGTAAATATGAAGAAGAATAGGAATCTACCGAAAGAAAAATATCTTTACATATTAGAATACATAAAAACAAAGAGTGTGATGCTTACTTGTCACACTTTTATTATGCATCATGATATGATTTTGTTTTAGATGTAGGTTACGTGTTTCTATTCAATTGACTTTGCTTTCTACTTTATTTTTTGCTTTTGAAATTTCAAAAAAAGAGTATAATATAATTATGTATCAAAAGGAGGTTTTTATGAACATAACTATCAATCTTACAGGCTGTCGTTTGCATATAACAAATACAGATAAATTTAAGTCTACACTTGTATCTATGAAGTTTAAAAATGATTTGACTAGAGAAACAGCAACCATTCGTTCTTTATTAAGTATGGTGCTTTTAGGTGGAACCAAGCAACTGCCATCTATTAAATCTTTAGCTATTCATTTAGAAGATTTATATGGGGCTAACCTTACCAGCAATGTTTCTACCAAAGGTCAAGCCCAAATCATTCATCTTTCATCAACTTTTGTCAATGAAAACTACTTGGTATCTTCTGAAGCACTGCTCGAACAACAATTAAACTTAATGAAGGATATTCTTTTTGATCCTAATTTTGAAAATGGTATCTTCTCTCAAAATATTGTCGAAGCTAAAAAGCGTGAGTTAAAAGAACGTTTAACGGCTCTTAAAGATGATAAGTATACTTATGCATTAGACCAAACGCTCGATGCAATGGGGAAAAATCAAGTTTTGGGTATTTCGGGTATCGGGTATGAAGAAGATATCGATCAAATATCTGCCCAAGATTTAACCCAAGCTTTAAAAAAGATGCTAGAAGAGGATACGATTGAAATATATGCTATCGGTCATTTTAATGATAAGCATATTGAATTATTGAAAAATACATTTTCATTTGCCCCAAGAAAAGAAAACTTTGAGGCTGCAACTTGCTTCAAGCCAGAACATAGTGATGTAAAGCATCTAGTTGAAGCCCAAAAAATTACGCAATCAAAATTCAATATGGGGTTTGCTACCAATATCGATTTTTTATCGCCAAACCATGAAGCGATGACTATCTTTAATGGAATCTTCGGAGCTTTTTCCCATTCACGTCTCTTTAAAAATGTTCGTGAAAAACAGAGTTTATGTTATTATGTTTCTTCCAATTACGATGCTTTTAATGGCATTGTCATGGTAAGCTGTGGCATTGAAAAGGATAAGGCCGAAAAGGTTGAAGCCTTAGTCTTAGAACAACTTCACGATATTCAACAAGGTCATGTCAGTGATGAAGAATTGGCTATTACTAAAATGATGTTTGAAAACAGTCTGAAAAAATCACAAGATGAGCAAAGTAATATTGTTTTACTTGCCTATAATCGTGATATTGTGCAAAAAAAGGAAACCATTCAGGAATATTTAGATAAATTGATGGCTGTAACTAAAGAAGAAATTGTAGCTGTCAGTCAACAATTATCTTTAGATACGACATTCCTTTTGAAAGGAGAGGTCTAAAATGCAAAAAACAGAATACAAAACACTCAAAGAAACACTTTATCACCAAACAATGAGTAATGGTTTAGAAGTCTTTCTGTTAAAAAAAGAGGGCTTTTCTAAAACTTATGGTATCTTTGCGACACGCTTTGGCAGTGTCGACACATCTTTTGTGCCTTTAGGACAAAAAGAAATGATAAAAGTTCCTGATGGCGTTGCTCACTTTTTAGAGCATAAGATGTTTGAAATGGAAAACGGCGATGCGATAGATTTATTCTCTAATCTAGGTGCTTCGACCAATGCCTTCACATCTTCCACACGTACAGCTTATCTTTTTTCTACCAGCTCTAAAGAGTTAGAATGCACAAAGTTGCTTTTAGACTTTGTACAAGATTTATATTTAACCGAAGAAAATGTTGAAAAAGAAAAGGGGATTATCGGACAGGAAATTAAAATGTACGACGATGATCCGGATTGGCAAAACTATTTTGGGGCTATTCAAAACCTTTATCATCATCATCCTATATCTGTCGATATTGCCGGGACAGTTGAAACCGTTAATGCGACAACTATGGAAGCGTTGGAGATGTGCTATCACACTTTCTATCATCCAAGCAATATGGTTTTATTTGTGGTAGGGCATATCGAACCTGAAACAATGATGCAAATGATTGAAGAAAATCAAAATGCTAAGCATTTTGAAAAACCACAACCAATTATAAGAGAGAAGATAGATGAACCTAGAACGGTGGCTAAACAAGAAACCATTCAATATATGGACGTTGCCATACCAAAATTAACGATGGCTATTAAAGTTGACAATGTCCCTGACGCTCCTTTGGAAAAGTTAAAAAGAGAGCTGTCTTGTAACATTATATTAGATTACCTATTTTCAAAAAGCGGAGATTTATATGAAGAGTGGACAAAAGATGGATTGATTAACGATAGTTTCGGAGGCTTCTTTACCCAAGAAAGAGATTATGCCTTTATTCAAATGGGTGGCGATACTTTTCACGTTGAAGAATTGAAAAAAGCTTTGCAGACACTGGTAGGGGCATTACCGGAAAAAACACTTCCAAAATCTGATTTTGAAAGATTGAAAAGACAAAATATCGGAAATATGATTATGTTATTCAATTCACCTGAGTCAATTGCCAATTTGTTTATCCGTTATTATTTTGAAAATATCAGTGCTTTTGAGCTGATTGATGCGCTTGATGCCTTAACTTATGATGATGTTGTGGCTTGTTTAAAGTTCTTTGATCTCTCTAAAAGCAGCATACATATCGTCTTGCCCAAAAAAGAAAATCTTTAAAAAGTATGTTTACTAATTATAAAGATATGCTATAATATAGTTGCTCGAAGGTATTTTAAATTTCCTACATTTTAGATAAGGGAATCGGATAGATGCAGTGGTGTTGAAGGCCTGCCATAGAGTAGGAATCCTAAAGCTGTTTTCAAGATACCCACCTGTTCACACAGGGGATAATCTAAAGCCTTCGGGCAACTTTATTGTAAAGGAGTATCGATATGGCAATTGATGAAAAATTGATCGCTCGTATAAATGAATTAGCTAATAAGAAAAAAACGATGGGTTTAACAGTCAAGGAATCGGAAGAGCAACAACGCTTGCGCCAAATCTATTTAAAAGAATTTCGCCAAGGCTTTGAACAGCAACTTAAATCCGTTAAAGTTGTTGACGAAAACGGCAATGATGTAACGCCTTCTAAATTGAAAAAATTGAACTAGAATGAAACTGAAATCCTTTGTTGATTTCTTTTTTTTTGAAAACGTATTTATTTCATGCCATTTAAAAGAGCGATTGCGATTTTATACTTTCCGTGATTTATCCATGTTTTTTTATTCACAATATAATATTGCTAACTTTTTTTGACATAATTTAACATAATTATGACTTTTGATGATATTTGTCAAACTTTTTGTATAAATCTGGTTTTTTGCTATTTAAAAAAAATAAAAATTGTGTATAATAGGCATTGTATGTTTTATAGAGAAAATACTTTAGGGGGGTAAAAATTCATGGATTTAAAGGAATTGTCTGTCGCAGCAATTCGTTCTTTAGGCATTGATATGATCAACAAGGCTAACTCTGGGCATCCGGGTATGGTTTTAGGTTCAGCACCGGCTTTGTACACATTATTTACTAAAGAATTAAATGTCGATCCAAAACATTCAAAATGGTTTAATCGTGATCGTTTTGTCTTAGCGAGCGGTCATGCTTCTGCATTACTTTACACATTATTGCATCTATCAGGTTTTGATTTAACGATAGAAGACTTAAAAAGTTTTCGTCAGTGGGGGTCAAGAACACCCGGGCATCCGGAGGTTAATGTAACAGATGGTGTTGATGCAAGTTCCGGGCCATTAGGTCAGGGGATTCCTATGGCTGTCGGTATGGCAATGGCAGAAAGATTCTTAGCAACTAAGTTTAATAAAGAAGCGTATCCTATTGTGGATCATTATACTTATGTTCTATGTGGTGATGGCGATATGCAAGAAGGGGTTACTTATGAAGCAGCTTCTTTGGCAGGTCATTTATCATTAGGCAAGTTAATTGTTTTATATGATTCTAATAAAGTCACTTTAGATGGACCTTTAGATCAGTCTTTCAGTGAAGATGTTGCTAAACGCTTTGAAGCTCAAGGCTGGCATGTTTTAGAAGTGAAAGACGGCAATGATCAAGCAGAGATTCATAAAGCCATCAAAAAAGCTAAAAAGACAACATTTAAACCATCTTTAATCATTGTCAATACAACAATCGGATTTGGCAGTCCAAAACAAGGAACAAATGCCGTTCACGGTGCGCCATTAGGCAAAGAGGACAGTCAGGTCGCTAAAAAAGCTTACGGTTATGATTTTGATGAGTTCTATGTACCGGAGGAAGTTTATGAAGGCTTCAAGAAATCAGTTGCTCGTCGTGGTCGCTTAGCAAGAAATCGTCACAACCGTTTATTAGCTCAATATGAACAAGATTTTCCTGAATTGATGAAGGAATTTAATCAAGCTTTAAATGGAGATTTTGAAATTGATTTTGAAAAAGCTTTACCTACATATGAAGCAGGTCACAGCGATGCAACAAGAAATACTTCTAACGAAGTCATTAACGCTATCGCGAAAGTTTATCCGACATTCTTATCCGGGGCAGCTGACCTAGCAAGCAGTACAAAAACAAATATTAAGGGCGAAACAGCTTTTATGCCAGGTAACTACACCGGCAGAAACTTATGCTTTGGTATTCGTGAATTTGCCATGGTTGCTATTATGAACGGTATGATGCTCCATGGTGGTTTACGTGTAGCCAGTGGGGGCTTCTTAGTTTTCTCTGATTATTTCAAAGGTGGCTTAAGAATGGCTAGTTTAATGGGATTACCTATTATCTTACCTTTATCCCATGATTCAATTGCCGTTGGCGAAGATGGTCCGACCCACCAACCGACCGAGCAGTTACAAATGTTAAGAAGTATTGTCAATATGCAAACAATCCATCCATGCGATGCGAAAGAAACAGTTGCAGCTTGGCGTATTGCGATGGAAACAAGCAATAAACCGACAGCAATTGCATTAACACGTCAAAATGTTCCTACACTTGAAACCACAAGTTACGAAGGTGTTAAACACGGTGCATATATCGTCGGTAAAGAAATCAATCATTTAGATGCTATCATTTTGGCTAGTGGTTCTGAAGTGGCACTTGCCATTAAAACAAAACAGGCCTTGATTAAAGAAGGTGTCGATGTACGTGTTGTATCAGTTCCTTCATTTAATTTGTTTGATGAACAGTCAGCAGAATATAAAGAATCAGTTTTACCAAATAGCTGCCGTAAACGTGTGGCTGTGGAAATGTCTTCTTCTTTTGGTTGGCATAAATACGTAGGTTTAGATGGCGCTTGTGTTTCAGTTGAAAAGTTCGGAGCTTCTGCACCGGCAGACAGAGTGATTGAAGAATACGGCTTTACAGTTGATAAATTAGTTCAAACTGTTTTAGATTTGATTTAATTCGACATTATTCATGCCAAAAATCATTTATACTTGATCTTGAGGTGATTTTTGTGCATGAATATGTTTTGATATGTCCGACTGATGAAGGACAAGCTATGTTAGAGAGTGTTCCATGGATGTTAGAACATTTATTAAAAACAGATAGTAAAGATGAATATCAAGCACTTTTGTATCTATGTTGGGCACATTCTTTGGAAAACTTAAATACACATATAAAAAAAGCTTTTGAAAAGCGTTATGATTATCGCTGTGAAGGCTCGTTACATACCTTATATAATGAACTCACAAAAGAAATTGCGATTATCATTATAAATCGCTGTCAAATTATTCTAAAATGTGATAAAATACCTAATGTAGTGATAGATACTATTAAAAATTATTATCCGACATTGCGTATTTTCAATCGCAATCAGGATTTTAAGGAGGTAAAATTATGAGTTGGTTAAGTTTATTTATCGGTATTATAGTAGGTGGTATTGTTGGTTTTTTAGCAGCACGCTATACATTTAAAAAACAACTACAAAAAAATCCGCCTATTAGTGAAAAAATGATTCGTGCGTTATTCAGTGAAATGGGGCGTAAACCATCAGAAGCCCAAATCAAACGTATTATGAAATCTTTTGGTTCACAATATAAATAAGAGGAAACTCTTATTTTTTTATTTACAAGGAGGTTTATATGAAGCTATATATTACTCGACATGGTAAGACGCAATGGAATATTGAAGGTAAATTTCAAGGTGCCTTAGATTCACCGTTGGTTGCAAGCGGTATTGAAGATGCTAACGCACTTCATCATTATCTATTGAATGAACACTTTGATTGTGTTTATACCAGTCCTTTAGGACGAGCTAAAACAACTTGTGAGTTAATCTTTAAAGACAGAGGAATTAAAATTCAAGAAGATGCTCGTTTGATGGAAATGAATTTCGGTGTTTTTGAGGGCATGAAAACACAAGATATTATTAGGCGGTACGAAGAACTTTATGATAATTTATGGAATCACCCGGAGAAATTCACAAGATGTCCTAACCATGGAGAAAGCTTTATGGAAGTAAGGGCAAGAATTGAGAGCTTTATCCATGACATTTCTAACCTTCCCTCCAACAGCAAGGTATTCATAGTAACACACGGTATGTATTTTGTTTGTTTATTAGCTTACTTTAAAGGTTATGAATTAAAAGACTATCCCAAGATCAATCGTTATATTGTGCGAGGCTGTTCTTTGACTATCGTAGATATTGACAAGGATACTTATCAAATTGAATGTGTTGGGGACGATCACTATCTGAAAAAAGAAGCTCAAGATACTTTTTTGATTAAACAAAAAGATGTAGCCTAAACTACATCCATGAAATCTTGCTTTCAGTTTTATTTTTAATGCGTACAATATTTTCTTTATGTCGATAAATCACCAGCACTGCCAAGATGATATTACAAACTGTTCCGACTATACCGAAGTTAAAAAACGGAGAAAGACAAACTAAGACAAGTGATCCTATGATAGATGATAAAGAAACATATTTGGTGATTTTCAGCACGGCTAGAAAGACGATACCGACAATCGCAAAGACCCAAAAGCCAACGCCTAAGGCATAGCCAAACATAACCGAAACAGCTTTTCCACCTTTAAAATTAGCGAAAATAGGATAGACATGACCGATGACACAGCTCATCGCCGAAGCATAAATCGCATAATCCGGTAAGCTTATAAAATGAGCGACAATTTTAGTGATTGTAACACAGACAAAACATTTGGCAATATCTAAAATAATACAAGATAATCCGGCTTTTTTACCAAGCACACGCCCGGTATTTGTACCACCTAAATTATGGCTTCCGTGTTCTCTGACATCAACACCGTAAAAAACTTTACCGATGACTAAGGCAAAAGGAATAGAGCCATAGAGGTAACTGAAAATCATTAAACCCAGTAAGTAAATATTCATTTTGTTTCACATCCTTGAAAATAATTATACTGAAATGCTTTGAAATTTCAATCATTTTTTTATATAATAACTAGGTATGCAAAAAAGGAGAGATAAACTATGCCAAAACAAGGAAATTATGATGAGAATAGTATTCAGATTTTAGAGGGGTTAGAAGCCGTTAGAAAAAGACCCGGAATGTATATTGGATCAACCGATAGTCGTGGCTTGCATCATCTTGTTTGGGAAATAGTTGATAATGCAATCGATGAAGCCTTAGCCGGTTTTGGAACTAAAATATGCGTTAGAATCCACAAAGATGGTAGTATCGAAGTAGAAGATTTCGGCCGTGGTATGCCTGTAGGTATGCATGAGAGTGGTAAGCCTACAACTGAAGTTATTTTAACGGTTCTTCATGCCGGCGGTAAATTTACCAGCCAAGGCGGATATCGAACTTCCGGAGGTTTACATGGGGTTGGAGCTTCTGTAGTTAATGCTTTATCTAGCTGGTTAGTTTTAACTGTTCATCGTGACGGTAAAATCTATCAACAGCGTTTTGATGATGGGGCAAATAAAATCTCTAAGCTTAAAGTGATTGGTAAAACTAACCGAAGTGGTTCGATTGTATGTTTCAAACCAAATGCCTCTATTTTCTCAACAACCGAATTTTCATATAATATCATTAGTGAGCGCTTAAGAGAAACTGCTTTTCTATTAAAAGGAATTGAGATTGTTTTAGAAGATGAACGTACGAATAAAAGTGAGCATTTCCAATTTGAAAATGGATTGGAAGCTTTTATCGAACACTTAAATCCCGATAAAACGCCACTGCACTCGACTTTAAATATTGAAGGTGTAGCCAATGAAATTGATATTGAATGCTCTTTACAGTTTTCCGACGGTTATCAAGAAACGCTTTTATCATTTGTCAATATGGTAAGAACAAGCGATGGAGGAACCCATGAAACAGGTTTTAGAAGTGCCTTGACACGTGTTTTTAACGAGTATGCCAGAAAATATAATTTATTAAAAGATAAAGATAAAAACCTTGAAGGTAATGATGTCAGAGAGGGTTTAACTGCCATTATCTCCATTAAAGTACCTGAACATTTATTACAATTTGAAGGTCAGGTCAAAGGAAAATTAGGAACACCGATTGCAAGAAATGCGGTCGACAGTGTGGTTGGTGAAAAGTTAAGTTATTTCTTGGAAGAAAACAAAAGCGTTGCCGAAGCTTTAGTTAAGAAAATGATTAGAGCTTCGCAAGCGCGTGAAGCAGCTAGAAAGGCACGTGAAGAGAGCCGTAAAGGTAAAAGCAATCGGCAAGAAAAAATATTGAGCGGTAAATTAGCGCCGGCTCAATCAAAAGATAAAAAGAAAAATGAGCTTTATTTAGTCGAAGGGGATTCAGCCGGTGGATCAGCTAAACAAGGTCGAGATAGAAAATATCAGGCGATTTTGCCACTAAGAGGTAAAGTTATTAACACAGAAAAAGCAAGTCTTACCGAAATTATGAAAAATGAAGAAATTGCGACAATGATTAACACCATCGGAGCTGGTGTTGGGTCAGATTTTGAAGTTAAAGAAAGCAATTATGCCAAAGTCATTATCATGACTGATGCGGATACTGACGGTGCTCATATTCAAGTGTTGTTATTGACGTTTTTCTATCGCTATATGCGTGATTTAATTCAAGCCGGGAAAGTCTTTATCGCTTTACCGCCTTTATATAAAGTATCTCGCAAGAACGGTAAACAAGAAATTGTCCGTTACTGCTGGGACGAAGAAGAGCTGGAAACAGCTAAAAAGGAAGTCGGTAGAGGCTATACGGTTCAACGTTACAAAGGTCTAGGTGAAATGAATGCCGATCAGCTTTGGGAAACAACCATGAATCCCGAAACACGAACCCTAATTCAAGTAGATATTGAAAATGCGGCTAAAGCCGAAAGACACGTTTCAATCTTGATGGGAGATAAAGTTGCGCCCAGACGTGAATGGATTGAAAACAATGTCCAATTCTCATTAGAAGACGAATATCAAATTTAAAAGGAGGTATCTAAATGAGCGATAAAAAAATTATTATGCCCTTAGAAGAGATTATGGGCGAACGTTTTGGAAGATACTCCAAATATATTATTCAAGATCGTGCCTTACCTGATGTTAGGGACGGTTTAAAACCTGTCCAAAGACGTATTCTATATGCGATGTACAAGGAAGGTAATGTCCACGCCAAACCTTATCGTAAATGTGCCAAAACAGTCGGTGTCGTTATCGGTAACTACCATCCACATGGAGATACTTCTGTTTATGATGCCATGGTGCGTTTAAGTCAGGATTGGAAAATGCGTGTACCTTTAATTGACATTCAAGGTAATAACGGTTCTATTGATAATGACCCGGCAGCAGCCATGCGTTATACAGAAGCAAGATTGTCAAAAATTGCTGTTGAACTATTGCGTGATTTAGATAAAGAAACGTGCTCGATGGCTTTAAACTTCGATGATACGGAATATGAACCTACCGTTTTACCAGCCAAATTTCCTAACTTACTCATCAATGGGGCAACCGGAATTTCAGCCGGTTATGCGACAGATATTCCGCCACATAACTTTCAAGAAGTTATTGATGCAACCATTCATAGAATTAACCACCCTTATGCAACCTTAGAAGATTTAATGCAGTTTGTCAAAGGCCCGGATTTTCCGACCGGAGCGATTGTCGAGGGCAAAGAGGGGATTAAAGAGGCTTTAAGATGTGGAAAAGGTAAAGTGATTGTCCGAGCTAAAACCGAAATTGTAGAAGCTAAAAATATGAACCAAATTGTCATCAGCGAAATTCCTTATGAGGTCAACAAGGCTGAATTAGTGCGTAAAATGGACGAAATTCGTTTTAATCGAAGCATTGACGGAATTATTGAAGTGCGTGATGAATCAGACCGTAACGGTTTAAGAATCGTCGTTGATTTAAAGAAAGAAGTTCAAGCGGAAAATGTTTTAAATTACTTTTTTAAGAATACAGATTTACAAAAAAACTATAATTATAATATGGTGGCAATTTGTGATAAACGTCCCGAGCAACTAGGCTTAATTGAGATTTTAGATGCCTATATTGCACATCAGATTGAAGTTGTTACTAAACGCTCACTATACGAATTAGATAAAACCGAAGCTCGTCTTCATATTGTTGATGGTTTAATCAAAGCTATTTCGATTTTAGACGAAGTTGTGGCGGCTATTAGAAAAAGTAAAGATAAACAAGATGCTAAAATCAATTTACAAAAATTATTTAACTTCACTGAAAAACAAGCCGAAGCAATCGTTATGTTGCAATTATATCGCTTAACCAAT
>CAJUOR010000006.1:0-7031 GCA_910588165.1 uncultured Thomasclavelia sp. | reverse complement strand
CCTTAGAAGAAGAAAAAGCTTCTTTAGAACTATATCGTCAGGAATTAAATCAAATTCTTGATGATGACAAGGTTTTAAGAGGTGTGATTATCAAAGAATTGAAAGAAGTCAAATCCCTTTATCCAAGTCCGCGTTTAACGGATATTAAAGATGAAGTTACCGAAGTTACCGTTGATAAAGAAGCGATGATTATCTCTGAAGATGTTGTGGTATCTATTACAGAAGACGGTTATGTTAAGCGTATTTCTTTGCGTTCTTATAAAGCCAGTGATAAAACGACTTTCGGTAAAAAAGAAGGGGACCATTTGCAAGCTATTCTGCAAGTTAATACTTTAGATAAGATTTTACTTTTCACCGATAAAGGTAATTACTTATATTTACCTGTCAATGAGTTAGAAGAATTTCGATGGCGTGATTTAGGGAAACACATCAGTTACTTAGTCAAACTATCCAGTGATGAAAAGATTATTCAAAGTATCGTTGTACGTCAGTTCCGTGATGATTTATGTATTGTTTTAGCTAGTCAAAAAGGGCAGGTAAAACGAACTTTATTAAAAGACTTTGAAGTAACCCGTTATTCTAAAGCGATGAAATGCTTTAACTTAAAAGATGATGATGTCGTTGTTTCTTGTCAGTTAAGTTATCTTGATCAGGCTTTACTATTTATAAGTCAAGAGGGCTATGCGAACTTCTATAATGCCGATTATATTTCTATTCAAGGGCTTAAAGCAAGCGGTGTTAAAGGGATTGCTTTAAAAGGTGAAGACAGACTTGTAAGTATGTTAGCATTAGCATCGGTTACTAAAAAAGCTTTGGTTTTAGTCAGCACCAAAGGTTATTTGAAACAGTTAAAAATTGCCGATATTCCGGTAACTAATCGAGCTGTCAAAGGAATTATGATGTTTAAACAAACCAAGTCTAATCCGCAAAGTATTTACGGTGCTTACGTCTTAGATAAGGAAGATGAGTTAGAGTTAGTGGTTGATGAAAATACATCAAGAATTGTATCTAGTCGTGAGCTTAACTTTGGCAATCTTGAAGGCCGTTTAAATCCTGGCTTTAAAACAGAAGTCGAACTGGACTATATTTATGAAAAACATATTTTCAGTGAAGCCGACTTTGAAATCAAACAGGACTTAAAAGAAAGTGATTACCAATACGAGAAATTATCTTTTGAAGATTTGTTTAACTAGCCAAGGAACTCCTTGGCTAGTTGCCTTTCATAAATTCACGCAATAGTTTCATTAAGGCTCGCTTTTCAATACGCGAAACATAAGAGCGAGAGATTTGATATTGTTTAGCGATTTCTTTTTGGGTCATGGTATCAAAACCCATAAGTCCATAGCGCAAGATAATAATTTTTTTCTCACGTTCATCTAAGACATTCAAATGTTTCTTTAAAGCCTTGATATTATCGGATAGTTCCACAATATCACTCATTTCCATTTGCGGACTTTCAATAATATCGCTTAATAAAATATCCGAACCGTCTTTATCCTTTCCAACGCTCTCGTTCAAGGAAACATCTAATGCTCTTTTTTTATTTGTGCGTAAATGCATCAAGATTTCATTGTTGATACATCTAGCTGCATAGGTGGCCAATCTTGTTTTATGTTCACTGGAAAAAGAATCAACGGCTTTAATTAAACCAATTGTGCCAATACTGATTAAGTCCTCCATGTCGTCCATATTGTTTTCATATTTTTTGGCACAATGAGCTACTAAGCGCAAGTTGTGATTGATCAATTTTTCCCGTGCTTCATTAGATCCTTGCCACATTTGTTTTAGACACAACGCTTCTTCTTCCGCATTTAAAGGCTGTTCAAAGGCTTTCGTTTTGATTGCCGAAACAAAGAAACATTGACGTACAAGAAAATATAGAAATGTGTACATTTTTTCACCTCTTTACATTCTATGACAAAATCAAACGAATTATGAAAGAAGTCTTTAAAAAGACCGCAAAATCATGTACAATAGATGTCGATAAAAGAAAGGAAGAAATTATGACAAAAGAAATTCGTTGTTATGGCTGCGGAGCCGTTATCCAAAGTGCTGATGTGAATAAAATCGGTTATGTACCTAAAAATACTAAATCAGAACATATTTTATGCCAGCGTTGCTTCCGTATGAAAAACTATCATGAATTGCAGGCCTCACCGTTAAGTGCCGATGACTTTTTAAAAACATTACAAAAAATAGCTGACGAAGATTGTTTAGTTGTTTATATGCTAGATATATTTGATTTTAACGGAAGTCAAATTGCGGGGATTCAAAGACATTTAGGCAATAAAGACTTATTATTAGTTGTGAATAAAAGAGATGTTTTACCTAAATCATTAAAATCCGGACGCCTTTTAATGTGGATTAGAAGACAATTAAAAGAAATCGGATTAAAACCTTTGGATATTATTTTATCAAGTACAAAAAATAAGATTGGTTTAGATGATGTATTTGGAGCGATTGAACATTATCGTTGCCAACGCAACGTTTATGTCGTAGGAACGACAAACGTTGGGAAATCAAGTTTAATCAATCATATGCTTCAGGCTTTTAAAGAAGAACAAGAAAAGCCTTTGTTGATTACGACAAGTGAGTTTCCGGGCACTACCCTTGATATTATTGAAATTCCTTTAGGTGATGGTTCTTATATTTACGATACACCGGGTATCATCAATGAAAGTCAAGTGACACATTATGTATCCCAAAAGGATTTAAAGTTAATTTTACCATCATCTGAAATTAAACAAAGGGTCTATCAATTAAATGAAAAGCAGACTTTGTTTGTAGGGGGCTTAGCTCGCTTCGACTTTGTAAAAGGGGACAAACTAGCGGTTATGTGCTATTTCTCTAATCGTTTGGAACTTCATCGAACGAAATTAGAAAATGCCAAAGATTTATTTAATCGCCATCAAACCTTAAAGGTTGAAGCTACTAACACCGATGGTATGGACAGTTTCAAAAAATACAATTTCCATTTAAAAAATCAACGTGTTGATATTGTTATTGAAGGCTTAGGCTGGTTTAGTTTCCGAGCGGTTAATCATGAAATCAGTCTTCATGTGCCTTCCGGTGTCGGTGTTTTAATAAGAGAAAATTTAATTTAGGAGGTTAAAGAAATGTTGACAGGAAAGCAAAAACGTTATTTACGTTCCATAGCTCAAACAATGAATGCCACTTTCCAAGTTGGAAAAGAAGGTGTATCGCATAACATGATTATCGGTATTCGTCAAAGCTTAGATGCCAATGAATTAGTTAAAGTTAAAGTATTAGATAATTGCTTAGAAGATTTACAGCAAGTGGCTCTAGATTTAAGTGCCGGCACAAAATCAGATATTGTCCAAATTATCGGTCATACAATCATCTTATATCGTCAGGCTAAAGAGCCTAGGATTACTTTACCATGAGAAAAATCGGTTTGTTAGGCGGTAGTTTCGATCCTATTCACGATGGCCATTTATTGATTGCCAAGACGGCATACAAGAAATTGAAACTTGATGAGTTGTGGTTCATTCCGGTTTTAAATAACCCTTTTAAAGATAGAAAGATGGCCGCTAATCAAGATCGAGTTGCGATGCTTGAGTTAGCACTTAAAAAATATCCGTATTTTAAGGTCAATGATATTGAGTTGCACGGTAATCCCAACGAAAAATCTTACACTTATAACACATTAGTCAAATTAAAAGAACAGTATCCCGATGTGAAGTTTTATTATTTGATCGGTGATGATCAGGTAGCTAAGTTTGACCAATGGTATAAAGCCGAGAAGATTAGTCAAATGGTTAAATTGATTGCGATGGCACGAGGCGGTTATGAGCTTCACTATGCTAATCAAAAAAAATATCACATGAAACGTATTACATATCGACCACTTAAAGTTTCCAGCAGTGCGATTCGTGAAGGGCATTTAAAATATCTAAATCCGAAAGTATTAGAATATATGACCTTGCATGGCTTGTATTTGGATACGATTGTCGCTTCGTTTATGTCTGAAAAACGTTATCAGCATACGATTAGTATGGCTAGTTTAGCCGTTGAAATAGCCCAAGCTAATCATTTAGATACGACCAAGGTTTATGTTGCCGGTATGCTTCATGATATTGCTAAAGAAATGGAGCCGAAAAAAGCTCGTAAGCTGATGAAAAAACATTATCCAAAGCATTTAGCTAAACCACCGGCTGTTTGGCATCAGTGGCTTTCTAGCTATCTAGCTAAGAAGAAATTTCATATTCATGACAAAGAAATTCTTCAAGCCATTGAAAATCATACGACAGCTAGTTGTAATATGTCACTATTAGATATGTGTATTTATGTGGCGGATAAATATGACCGTTATAGAGGTTTTGATTCAGAAGCTCAAATCACATTGTGTAAACAAGATTTACAAGTCGGTTTTACAGCTTGCTTAGTAGATTTCTATCAGTTCAGTCAAGCTAAAAAGCGTCCGATTGATCCTGTTTTCTATGAAGTTTATAAAAAATATAAGGAGAGAGTTCATGAATAAATTAGAATTAGTTGTTAAGGCATTAGATAAAGCATTTGCCAAAGATATCGTTGCGATTGATATGCAATTAGTCAGCCCTTTGTTTGATACATTTATTATCTGTTCGGCTGATAATATGCGTTTATTAAATGCCATTAAAGACAATATCCAAGATGACTTAGAAAAAGAGGGTATCTTTTGTAAAAAAGTTGAAGGTGCTAAAGAAAGTCAATGGATATTGATGGATTATGAAGATATTATCATTCATATTTTCAGTCCTGAAGAAAGAAATAACTACCATTTAGAAAAACTTTGGGGTGATCAACACCAAATTGATATTTCTAACTACATCGGTATCAACAATGAGTTATAATCAATTTGCCTGGTATTACGATAGTCTGATGGAACCTCAGTTCTATGAGGACTATTTTCTTTATCTCAATCAACAACTGCCTGATTTTCACAGTTGTTTAGATTTAGGGTGTGGGACAGGTACTTTCACAAGAAAATTAGACCGTTTCGACCGCTATATTGTCGGTGTTGATCTATCGGAAGAAATGCTAGAGATTGCCAGAGAAAAAAATGCTCATGTTCAATATATTCAAAGTGATATGCAAAAGTTTCAAAGTGAAAGATGTTTTGATGTCGTCTTATGTCTATGCGATTCTTTAAATTATGTCTTAGGTTTTGAAAATCAGGTTCAGGTTTTAAAAAATTGTTACAATCACCTTCAACCCAATGGCGTATTGATATTCGATATTCATAGTCAAGAAAAAATCAATCACACCTTCTTAAATTACAGTGAGGAAGAAGAGAGTGTGGATTACTATTATTATTGGTCGGTTAAAAAAACAGCACCTTATGAAATTACACATACAGTCATTATTGAAGATTTAGAAGAAGATATTCGTATGGAAGAAAAGCATATCCAACAAAGCTTTCCTAAAGCGTGGTATTTAGATGCTTTAGCTCAACTTGGTTTTTGCGAGATTAAATGCGAAGATGTTTTTAATGATAAGCAACGCTTAGTTTTTTATGCAAAGAAGAAGGAGGATAAAATATGATAGGGATTATCGGTGCGATGGAAGAAGAGGTAACAGCTTTAAAAAACGAAATGTCTATAACTGAAGAAAAGAAAATACATCAAATTCAGTTTTATGTAGGCAGTATCGAAAAGCAAGCGGTTGTCTTAATGCAAGGAGGCATTGGCAAAGTTAATACGGCTTATGCCACAACAATTATGATGGAACATTTCGCTATCGACTTATTGATTAACATCGGCAGCGCCGGTGGTTTAGATACGCAAGAAAATATCGGTGATGTTGTCGTTGCTTCAAGTGTTATTCATCATGATTTTGACTGTACGGCATTTGGTAGAGCCTATGGAGAAATACCGGATATGCCCTTAGCTTTTGAAGCAAATAGTCAATATATGGAGATTGTTACTCAATGTTTAGAGGATTTAAAACTTCCTTATCATGTCGGTTTAATTGTTTCAGGTGATCAATTCATTGCCCAAAAACAACAAGTTGAAACAATTCAAAAACATTTTCCAAAGGCAGTAGCCGCTGAAATGGAGGCAGCCAGCGTTGCCCAAATCGCTTATTTATATCATGTCCCATTCGTTATTTTACGCTCGCTAAGCGATGTTTTCGGTAAAGGTAACAGTGATATGCAATTTGATACTTATCTAGCCTTAGCAAGCAAAAATTCCGCATTATTGACTAAAAAAGTCATTGGAGCTTTAAAATGATCGAGCTATTAGCACCTGCCGGAAGCATGGAGGCTTTGCAAGCTGCCATTAACGGTGGAGCAGACGCCATTTATGTAGGTGGAAGTAAATTCAATGCCCGAGCTTATGCCACTAACTTTGATATTGAAGAATTAACACAGGCCGTCAAGCTTTGCCATCTACATGGGGTTAAATTGTATGTTACCGTTAATACGGTTTATAAAGAAAACGAAATCGAAGCTATCTATGATTATCTTCGAACCTTATATGAAATTCAAGTTGATGCCGTAATTGTACAAGATGAAGGGCTGATGAATTTAACCGCAACACATTTTAAATATTTTGAAGTTCACGCCAGCACTCAATGTTCAATTCATAATTTAGATGGCATTCGCCATTTTGAACGTAAAGGTGTTAAACGTGTGGTTTTAGCCAGAGAAAACACTCTTGAAGAAATCAGAGCTATGGCTAATCAGACAAATGTAGAAATCGAAGCCTTTGTGCATGGTGCATTGTGCGTAGCTTATTCGGGTCAATGTTATTTAAGTCAAAGTATCGGTCAAAGAAGTGCGAATAGAGGACAGTGTGCTCAACCTTGCCGTCTACCTTATACTTTATATCAAGATACAAAAAAAGTTTCCGATAAAGCTTATTTAATGAGCTGTAAGGATCTATGTACGATTGAACATATTGACGGCTTAATTCAAGCCGGTATCAAGTCTTTTAAAATCGAAGGCAGAATGAAAAGACCGGAATATGTTTATGCTATTACTCACAGCTATCGTCAAGCTATCGACAAAAATCAATTTCGCTATAGCC